>JAGHCL010000023.1 GCA_021160485.1 Candidatus Desulfofervidaceae bacterium | reverse complement strand
TGAAAAGAGGAGGGAGAAAATGAGGAAGTGCTTATTATGGTTGTTAGCTGCTACTTTAGTAGTAGCAATGGCCATGCCTGCTTTAGCAGATGTGAACATTAGTGGTAGCTATCGGTTAAGGGGTGTTTATTATGAACCTGGAGCACCTGACACAAACTTGTCTTTCTATGACAACAGACTGCGGTTTGATATCACGGCCAAAGTATCTGATAATTTGACCATGTTTATCCAAGCAGACAGTGGTTTGGGATACGATGGTCACGAGGAGACTAACCCTCTGGCTAACCAGGATTCTTATGATGGTATTTTGAGCCAGCACTATGGAGCAGATAGAGATACTAGCACTCATGCTCATGACATCGTCTTCCAGCGTGCCTATTTCAAGTATGATTCTCCAATTGGCACCTTCCAGGTTGGCCGGCAGTGGGCCTTCTGGGGCAAGGGTATGCTCATCTCCATGAACAGAAACCGGGTAAAGTATGTCTACAAACAGCCAGGTTACTTCCTTGGTTGTGGATTGGACAAATGGAATGAGGCTAGAGATAAAGCAGATATTACCAAAATTAATGGTGTTTCTATGCCCCTTCTTGACGACACTGGTGATTTAGATCACTACTTTGCCTTTGGGAGCTTCAGCAACTTGGTTGAAGGTTTGACCTGGTCCCCCTGGTTCGGCTTTATCCACGGTCCGGGTAGCAAAACAGAAGACTATGATGTCTATTACACCTCCCAGGCCTTAAAGTATGTTATGGATAAATGGGCCGTCAACATTGAGTTTGATTACAAGTGGGGTAACTCCCAGCAGGATCCTAAAGTGAAAGTGCGCCAGTACTGCATTGGTGCTGATGCCAGCTACGACTTAGATATTGCCAAAGTCGGAGCTGAATTTGCCTTCTTCTCTGGTGAAAGCGCAGCCGATAAAAATAGAAATGTTGATAGAAAGTCCAAGACTTTCCACAGCTCTTACTGGTATGCTCCTTTTGTGATCTTTGGCGAATTACCGATTGGGCCAGAGCTACTTGGTCCTGATGGAGATTCTACTAAGGCTGGTATTGGTGGAAGCCATCATGAACTGGCCAACTGCTACTACTTCAAAGTTTATGCCACTGTTTCCCCGATAGAAAACCTGGAAGTTACCGGTGCTATTGGATACATCCAGGCAGACGAAGCAAGAGCAATTGTTGATAGCGTCACTGGTAAATACGTTGATACCGGTGCTGACAACATGGGCTGGGAGTTTGACTTGATTGGCACCTATAAGATTACTGACAATCTCTCTTATACTGTTGTTGGTGGCTATTTCACCGCTGGCGACTACTTCGACAAGTATAATGCAAGTAGTGGCAATGTTGTAAGAGAGCAGGAATCTGATGATGCCTATGTGCTCTTACACCAGATTCAGATCAACTTCTAAGTTAGCTTAAACTTAGCTAGAAAGTATTTACTTACCCCTGGGATTTCCCCATCCCAGGGGTTTTTTACTTGACATTTTCTCTTTTTCCCTTTATTATGACCACCTGGTCACTATGGAAGATGAATTAAAGCCCCAAAAGACATTTTTGACTCTGCCAGAGGGAAAACAGGCCCGTTTGTTAGAAACGGCCACGGAGGAGTTTGCCGCCCAGGGATACCAAAAGGCTAGTATCAATCGGATCGTGGAAAAATTGGGTATTGCCAAAGGTTCTATTTATCAATACTTCCGCAACAAAGAACACCTTTTTCTTTATGTGTTCTCTTATGGCATCCGTCTGGCTAAGGGTGCCCTGAAACCAATTAAGTCCACTGAAGGAACGATTTTTGAAAAATTAAAGGCATCTTTAAAAGCAGGCATTCGCTTCATTCAAACCCATCCCCGCATTTACCACATTTACTTGAAGATTCTCTTTGAAGATAAAGTGCCAGGGCGAGAACGATTAATCAAGGCCATCCGCTTTTACTCCCGTGATTATCTCTTACCCTTACTCCAGGAAGCCCAGGCAAAGGGAGAAATAAGACCTGATATTGACTTAGAAATAGCAGCCTTTATGCTGGACGCCATAATGGAGCGGTTTTTACAGGCCTATGTGCTCCCATATCTGGACGCCGCTGGCATTTATCAGGCAGACATGATCCGGTTAGACAGGTTGCTGGATGCCTGGATTGATATTTTAAAAAGGGGCTTAGGAAATGAAAAAACTGATTAAGGCAGCAAATTTGGTAGACATAGCAGAAAAAATAGACCAGGGGAAACGCCTTAGCCTGGAAGACGGGCTCCGTTTATATAAAGCCCCGCTTTTAGCCGTAGGTTATCTGGCCAACCTTATGCGGGAACGTTTACATGGCAGGAAGACCTACTATGTTTACAATCAACACATTAATTACAGCAATGAATGCCTTAACCTCTGTAAATTCTGCGCCTTTGGTAAACCGAAAGGACATCCAGAAGGATTTACTTTAACCCTAGAAGAAATAGAACAAAAAATAAAAGCGCGATTAAAAGAACCCATCAAGGAAATTCATATCGTTGGGAGTGTGCATCCTGATCTGCCTTTTGATTATTATGTGGAACTGATCAGGCGGGTGAAAACGTTGCGGCCAGAAGCCGTGATTAAAGCCTACACCGCCACTGAAATTAGCCATTTTGCTGATATTTCAGGAAAGACAATTGAAGCAGTGCTTAAAATTTTAAAAGATGCTGGGCTTGAAGTATTACCAGGCGGAGGGGCAGAAATCTTTGCTCCCCGGGTGCGCCAGGAAGTCTGCCCCCGCAAACTTACAGCTGAAAAGTGGTTGGCTATCGCCAAAACAGCTCATCGTTTGGGTATCAAAAGCAATTGCACCATGCTTTATGGTCATATTGAAACTTACGAAGAGCGTTTGCAACACCTAATTGCCCTGCGGGAGGCCCAAGATGAAACCAGGGGTTTTCTTTGTTTTATTCCCCTCTCTTTTCATCCTAAAAACACAAAACTTTCTTATCTGCCAGGACCAACTGGAGTAGAAGACCTGAAGACTATGGCTCTTTCCCGGCTTATGCTGGACAACATTCCCCATATTAAGGCTTATTGGATTATGCTGACCCCCAAACTGGCCCAGGTGGCCCTTAACTTTGGCGCCGATGACATTGATGGGACTATCTTGGAGGAAAAGATTACCCATATGGCCAAGGCCGAGTCCCCCCAATGTTTAACACGGACAGAATTAGAAGCACTGATTAAAGAAGCAGGTTATGAACCAGTGGAAAGAGATACATTTTTCAGGGAAATTTAAGAGAAGACATGTTTAGAAGGCACATGGATAAGCTCAGAGAGAAAATCTTAGCGGGAGAACGGATTAATAAGCAAGAAGCGGTATCTCTGTTTAACTGGGACTTGGTTACCCTGGGGTGGTTGGCCAGCTCCATTCGGTGGCGCCTGCATCCTGAACCGGTAGTTACTTACATTGTGGACAGAAATATCAATTATTCCAATATTTGCATTTCAGGCTGTAAGTTCTGTGCCTTCTGGCGACCAAAAGGGCACAAAGAAGCATATGTATTAAGCAAAGAAGAACTGACAAGAAAGATAGAAGAAACGATTGCCTTAGGAGGCATTCAGATTTTATTGCAGGGAGGATTACACCCGGATTGGACAATTTATGACTATGAAGAACTCCTTGTCTGGATAAAGACACATTACCCCCAAATCTGGATACATGGTTTGTCTGCGCCTGAAGTAGCTCAAATTGCTCACAACTCAGGCTTAAGTATAAAAGAAACCCTACAAAGGCTTAAAAAAGCAGGGCTTGATTCTATTCCTGGTGGGGGAGCAGAAATATTGGTAGACAGGGTACGCAAGCAACTCTCTCCCCGTAAGTGTGATAGTGCCACTTGGCTAAAGATTATGGAAACAGCCCATGAGTTGGGGATAAAAACCACTGCCACGATGATGTTCGGTCATATTGAGACTTATGAAGAACGGGTTGAACACATGCTTAAGATACGCGATTTGCAGGATAAAACAGGGGGATTTACAGCCTTTATCTGCTGGACCTTTCAGCCCCAAAATACGGCTTTAAGCCACCTGCAGGCGGTGGGAGCGGTAGAATATTTAAAGACCCTAGCTATTGCCCGCATTGTCCTGGACAACGTGCCTAATCTACAGGCTTCTTGGGTGACCCAGGGAGCTAAAATTGGCCAGCTCTCGCTTTTTTTTGGTGCCAACGACATGGGCAGTCTGATGATAGAGGAAAACGTGGTGGCGGCAACCGGAGTGCACTTTCGCATGCAGGAAGAAGAAATGCAATACATTATTGAGCAGGCTGGATTTAGGCCACAAAGAAGAAATATGTGGTATGAATGGGTGAATGATGGTTAGTAGCTGGTGAATAGTAAATAGGTTATAAATATGGATAATAAAAGATAAATTAGTTTAAAAGAGGGAAATAAATTGAGTAGCATAAACATTCACCGGGCGAAGTGGGTATTACCCATCGTGCAGCCCCCAATAGAAAATGGAGCAGTGGCGGTGGCTAACGGTAAAATTGTGCGGGTTGGCACTTATGATAATCTCAAGGAAAAGGGAATTCAGGGAAAAACAATTGATCATGGTGAAGGAGTATTGATGCCCGCCCTGGTCAACGCCCACACCCATCTGGAGTTGTCCGCCTTAACGGGGCTAAAGGCAGATAACTTTGTCGCCTGGCTTAAACAGGTGATTGAAGGAAAATTTTCACTACATGAAACTATTAGAAAATCGGCCGAAAGGCTTTCTTACCAGATATTAAAGCAAACGGGAACGGGATTGATTGGCAATATCAAAAATTCTCCTGAAGCCGCTCCTGCCAGTGAAGTAAAAGAAGTTAGTTTCTTTGAATTTTTAGGGTTTAATAAAGAGACAGCTATAAAGCGCTGGCCTATCTGGGAGGAATACCTGAAAAAATATCCTGAAGCCTTACCGGCGGCTCATGCCCCTTATAGCGTTCATCCTGCCTTTTTGCAAAAAATCAAACAGATAGCCGATGAACGCAAACAGATATTTTCCATCCATATTGCTGAAAGTGAGGCAGAAGTGGAGTTCCTTCTTTCTGGTAGGGGACCACTATACGATTTGCTGACTGAAAAAGGTTTCTGGGCAGAGGATTTCACCCCGCCCCAAAGAAGGCCTATTGCCTACCTAGCCTCGTTGGGGTTACTCTCTCCCCGCACTTTGTGTGTTCATTGTGTTGAAGTTAATGAAGAGGATGTAAGCACTTTGCAAAAATGCGGTGCAAAGATTTGCCTTTGTCCACGTAGCAATGCTTATTTAGGCCTTAAAGATGCCCCCTGGCCACTTTTTAAAAAAAGCGGTCTTCTGCTGTGTTTGGGCACAGATAGTCTGGCCAGCAATACAGACTTGAATCTCTTTAATGAAATGGTTTTTTTGTTAGAAAAAAATGCCTTTTCGGCCAGTGAATTGCTAGAGATGGCTACCTGGCGGGGTAGTCTAGCCCTGGGGCAGGGTAACTACTTTGGAACGATGTTTCCTGGAGCCCACGCAGACTTGCTATTCATACCTCTCCCAAATAAAACAACGTTATCAGCCCTAGCGGAAACAGTGATTTATACTGGGGCTAAAGGAAATATAAGATGGGTTGAAGATGGCACTACGGCTGGGTAAATTCCCCTTTTTAAACTGTATTCCTATTTATCATGCATTAGAAACCGGCCAGGTGAGTTGTGAGGTAGAGATAGATTTTGTTTCTTGTTTTCCGGCTGAGTTAAATAAACGTCTGCAGGTAGGTCAGCTTGATATTGGTCCTATTTCTTCGGTGGCTTACCTAGAAATGACTGCAGAGTGTCTGATTTTACCCCACCTTTCCATCTCTGCCCCTGGACAGGTGAAAAGTGTTATTCTTTTCAGTCGTGTGCCCATAGAAAAATTGAATCGTCAATCCCTTCTCCTTACCAGCCAGTCAGCTACTTCCATTGCTTTGTTGAAGTTAATTTTGACTAAGCGGTTTGGTATATGCCCACATTATCAGAAAGGGGAGCTCTTGGAGGCAAATAGAGAAATAGTGGCTGGTCTGGCTATCGGTGATACGGCTTTAAAATTGACTGCCAAAAGAATTTATCCTTACCAGTTGGATTTAGCTAAGGTCTGGCGGGAATGGACTGGACTTCCTTTCGTCTTTGGTCTCTTTGCCGTAAGAAAAACCGTATGGAAGAAACAAAGAGAAACTGTCAAACGGATCTGGCAAGCGCTGCAAGCCTCAAAAAAGTGGGGGCTCTCTCATCTTAATACATTAGCTCAGCTTTACTCTCAGAAGACCACAAAGGTGGGTTCACACATTTACATATCTACATATCTCTGTCATTACTGGCAACACCTGGATTATGAACTATCTTCTTTACACTTCAAAAGTCTCAATTTATTTTTTCACTACCTGAGAGAAATAGGAGAAATAGCCAGTGTACCTGAGATAAAGGTGGCTCCACTTGAGGATTAAATGCGATGGATAAACACGCAGATAAACAATTTGTTCAGCAAAAGTTCGGGCAGATTACCCGCTACTATGATTTTTTAAACTCACTTTTAAGTCTGGGCATAGACCATTATTGGCGCTGGCGGGCAGTAAAGGAGCTGGTGAACAGTAGTTTGCTAGGGGATAATAAAGAAGTATTTCTGGATTTATGTGCAGGCACATTACCTTTAAGCAGGGCATTAAAGAGATGGACGCCTTTTCAAGGTAAGATAGTTGCCTTAGATTTTGCCCAACCTATGCTTGTCTATGGACGAAAAAAATGGCGGGATAAAGATGTCTGGCCGGTAGCCGGTGATGCTCTTTGTTTGCCCCTACGGGATAATAGTATTGACGCCGTCATGGTGGCATTTGGTGTGCGCAACTTTACTAACCGTT
This sequence comes from Candidatus Desulfofervidaceae bacterium, assembly GCA_021160485.1. Lineage (GTDB taxonomy): Bacteria > Desulfobacterota > Desulfofervidia > Desulfofervidales > Desulfofervidaceae > JAJSZL01. The sequence continues at coordinate 7,376 of JAGHCL010000023.1, read as the reverse complement.
TGGCCGGTCTAAAGGAAATACTTCGGGTGCTGAAACCGGGTGGAAGGGCCCTTATTTTGGAATTTTCTCATCCCTTTAATCCCTTTCTTAAAGAAATTTACTTTACCTACCTGAACCATCTCTTGCCTCACATTGGAGGAATAATTAGTGGAGACAAAGAGGCCTACTGCTATCTGGCTGATTCTATTCAAGCCTTTTATACGCCGAAAGAGTGGATGGAATTGATGCAGCGTGTGGGTTTCACCAATATAAAACATAAATATCTAACCGGCGGCATTGTAAGTGTGTATATGGGGGAGAAATAAATACACTAGATGCGTTAATATTAAGTTTATAGCGTTTGTTGATTTTCACCAGGGTTTGACCCAACCTAAACCACTCAATAAACCCTTTAACCCCAAAAACCTTTACCGTTCACGCCTTACGCCTAACCTTTACACTTCATTTCTGTCCAGGTTGACTTCTTTAGTATCTCAAGCTATATAAGGCAATAAAATACGAGGGATATAATGAAAACCAAATGCGTTTTCCCACAGATATCTCTGGAAGAATTCCAGCAGGTGTGGAAGGACTTAAAGGAAAACAAACAAGCCCCTGACGAACGTTGGCAATGCATGGCCAAGGTCATAGAAGCACACCCGGAGTTTGTTCCCATCCTTGAAGGAAAAGAGGCAACACTATCGGAAGATGCGCCTGACCCCTTTTTGCATCTAACCCTCCATATGGTAGTAGAAGAGCTATTAAAAAAGAACGAACCGGCAGAAGTAAACCAATTTTATTCGATTCAGAAGGCCCGTGGCCTTTCTCACCATGAGATTGTGCACATGCTGGGGGCCATTCTTACGGCTCAGCTCTGGTTGATCTTCAGCGAAAAAAGGTATGATTTTGAGCTCTATAAACAGATGCTCAAAGAGTATGCCAATTATTCCTCTGATGTCTTTTGGAAAAAAATTCAGGAGGAGGATAGTGCGTAAAATATTTTTTTTTATTTTAATTCTCTTGAGTTACTATCCTGCCCTTGGGTTTGCAGCCAGTGTTCATCCGCTGGGTAGCTTGGATGCACACCTGTTGCCACAAGCACAATGGGAATTTCGTTTAGGCACAAAATATACAGAAAATAGGTGGTTTCCCTTTGAAGGAAGAAACACACATCGTCATGAATGGCAAATACCCAAATTGAACTTAGATATTGGGGTAGCGGATAATGTAGAACTAAACTTCAGCTACCCTTACATCTATTTAGACTCTGACCATACTTCCGGAGTTTGGGATTCAGGTGATTTAACGGTGGGATTGAAAATAAGGTTATTTAAGGAAAAGGACGAAAGGCCGGTTTTAACGCTTAATCTGAAGACTAAACTACCGAATGGAGATTACAGTAAGCGCTTCAGCACAAACGAGACTGATTTCTTTTCCCAGTTTTTATTGGCAAAGACCTGGAGAAATCTTAATGTCTTTCTGAACGGGGGCTTGGGGATTATTGGCAAACCGAATAGTTGTAATAGTCAGGATGACGTCTTTATCTATGGTCTGGGTGTAACCTATACTTTCTCCCCTGAGATAAAAATGCTTGCCGATATAAACGGTTGGGCCTTCAGTGCTGATGGTAGCAACTATGCTACTTTGACCTTAGGTGGCCAATATTTTCTTTCGCCTAGATGGAGAGTGGATGGTGGATTACATTTGGGTTTGACAGAAGAAAGTGAAAATTGGGGTCTTAGCGTTGGTATAACTTATATTTTCCACTGGAGGCATTAAGTGCAAAAATTAAAAGAGGCAGCAAGGATTATTCAATTTGCTGATTTTGCTATTGCGCTTACAGGTGCAGGTATCTCTGTAGAAAGTGGGATCCCGGCTTTTCGTGGTGCTCAGGGGCTGTGGCAAAAATATGATCCGTTTGAATATGCACATATTGAGGCCTTTGTGCATCATCCTGCTAAGGTTTGGGAAATGTTAAGAGAACTGGATTTAATTATGCAAAAGGCACGTCCAAACCCGGCTCATTTGGTATTGGCGGCATGGGAAAGAGAGAATTATTTGAAGGCTATTATCACTCAAAACGTTGACAACCTTCATCAGGCCGCCGGAAGTAAAAATGTGATTGAATTCCACGGCAATGCCTTTCGCCTGCGGTGTCTGAAGTGTGATCGTATTTATGCGCGGGATGAAATAGACCTGACGCAGTCAGTACCCCTTTGTCCTTGTGGTGGATTACTGAAACCAGATGTGGTATTCTTTGGAGAGAATATTCCCATTGAGGCCCTTTTAGAAGCAAAGGCAGCAGTAAATGCCTGTGATGTAATGCTGGTCGTGGGCACTTCAGCTGAAGTTGCTCCAGCCAATACATTTCCCTGGGAAGCCAAAAAGCACGGGGCCAAGATTATAGAAATTAATATTAATCCTACTGTTTTAACTGAGGAAGTAACTGATATATTTTTAGAAGGACGAGCGAGTGAAGTATTAACTCAATTAGCTCAACTATTGTGAGCCATTGTCCCAAGAGTTAATCTTAGATAGCATGGAGGTTGCATGAAGGCATTATTAGTTTTAGAAGATGGTTCTGTGTTTAAAGGTCGGTCTTTTACCGGTGCAGGCGAGACTTTGGGTGAAGTAGTATTTAACACCAGTATGACCGGTTATCAAGAAATCCTGACTGACCCTTCTTACAAAGGTCAGATTGTAACTATGACTTATCCCCTGATTGGAAACTACGGCATCAATGATGAAGATGTAGAATCATGCCGGATTCAGGTAGAAGGGTTTATCGTAAAAGAATACTGTCCTTTCCCCAGCAACTGGCGTTCTAAGCGCACCCTGGCCGATTATTTAAAGGAATCTGGCGTATTGGGCATTGAGGGCATAGATACACGGGCTCTGACTCGTCACATTCGTTTACAAGGAGCAATGAATGGCATTATTTCTACCGAAGACTTAAACCCCAAGTCTCTCCTTGAAAAAGTCCGTGCCTTTCCCGGATTGGTGGGAAGAGACCTGGCTACTTCTGTTTCATGCCAATGTCCATTTTTATGGCAGGGAGGAAAAAGGATAAAGACGCAACAGATATCCCCTTCAGTCTGGCAAGAAAAGGATAAACCTTACAAAGTCGTCGCCATTGATTGCGGGATAAAGTTTAACATCCTGCGGGAACTGGAAAAACGGAATTGCGAGATAATGGTTATGCCGGCTAAGGCTACGGCCGAGGATATCCTCAGTGTTAAACCAGATGGTGTATTTCTATCCAATGGCCCTGGGGATCCGGCTGCCGTCAAACATGCCATTGCTCAGATCAAGGCCTTAATTGGTAAGAAGCCCATATTTGGCATATGTTTGGGACATCAAATCATTGGATTGGCGATGGGGGGAAGCACGTATAAACTAAAATTCGGCCACCGTGGGGCCAATCACCCTGTAAAAAATCTGGCCACAGGCCGAGTGGAAATTACCTCTCAAAACCACGGTTTCTGTGTGGACATTGATTCTCTAGCTGGAACAGGGATGGAAGTTACTCACATTAACTTGAATGATAATACATTAGAGGGAATGCGTCATAAAAGCTTACCTCTATTTTCGGTGCAATATCATCCTGAAGCCAGCCCCGGTCCACACGATTCTAAATATTTATTTGATGAATTTATCAAGATGATGGCTTAAGGTAAAGATGGAGAAAACCAGAACAAGCTAGATAAGGAGTTGTTATGGGCAAACGCACAGATATAAAGAAGATTCTCATTATTGGTTCAGGCCCTATTGTTATCAGTCAGGCATGTGAATTTGATTATTCGGGGACGCAGGCGTGTAAGGCCTTAAAAAGTGAGGGTTACAAGGTTGTCCTGATTAACAGTAACCCGGCCACGATTATGACAGACCCTGAAATGGCCGACAGAACCTATATTGAACCCATTACCCCGGAATTTGTAGAAAAGATTATTGCCAAGGAACGACCTGATGCTTTACTCCCTACCCTGGGAGGACAAACGGCTTTAAATACGGCTGTGGCTGTCGCTGAAGCAGGGGTGTTGGATAAATATGGGGTGGAAATGATTGGGGCATCCCTTGAAGTTATTAAAAAGGCCGAGGATAGAGAATTATTCCGTGATGCCATGGCCCGTATTAACCTGCGGGTGCCTAAAAGCGGTATAGCCCGTAGCATGGAGGAAGTAAGACAGATTGCCAAAGAAATAGGTTTCCCCATTATTGTCCGGCCCAGTTTCACCCTGGGTGGAACAGGTGGTGGTGTAGCTTATAATTGGGAGGATTTGGAAGAACTGGGAGAGGCTGGACTCAGCGCAAGTATGATTCACGAAATTATGCTTGAGGAGTCAGTGCTTGGCTGGAAGGAATACGAATTAGAGGTCATGCGCGACAAAAATGACAATGTGGTGATTATATGTTCTATTGAAAATCTTGACCCCATGGGCATTCACACCGGCGACAGTATTACCGTTGCCCCAGCCCAAACCCTAAGTGATAAAGAATATCAGCAGATGCGTGATGCCGCTATCGCCATTATTCGCGAAATTGGCGTGGAAACAGGCGGCAGCAATATTCAATTTGCCATTAATCCCCAAACAGGGGAGATGGTAGTAATTGAAATGAATCCCCGTGTCTCACGGAGTTCTGCTCTGGCCTCTAAGGCCACGGGTTTCCCCATTGCCAAGATAGCAGCTAAATTAGCTGTCGGCTACACGTTGGATGAAATTCCCAATGACATTACCAGAGAAACCTTAGCCTCCTTTGAACCAACCATTGACTACTGTGTGGTAAAAATCCCTCGCTTTGCCTTTGAAAAATTCCCGGGGGCAAAGGATGAACTAACTACTTCCATGCGCTCAGTCGGAGAGGTAATGGCCATCGGCAGGACTTTTAAAGAGGCCTTAGGTAAGGGCTTACGTTCATTAGAAATCGGGCGCTATGGTCTGGGTGCCGATGGTAAGGATCCTTGGGACAAAGGTCAAACACTTACCCGAGAGGAAATCAAACAAAAACTGATTCATCCTCACTCTCAACGCATTTTCTACCTCAAGTATGCCCTGCAAATGGGCTTTTCCGTTGAGGAAATCTATCAGTTGACCGCCATAGACCCCTGGTTTTTAAACAATATTAAACAAATTGTTGACTTTGAAGAAACTCTAAAAAAATATCGCTTAAAACCCTTAACGGACATTCCCGAAGAGGTATTCTATCAGGCAAAAAGCTATGGTTTTTCAGATAAGCAACTTGCCTATCTCTGGGAAACTACCGAGGAAAAGGTATGGAAAGAAAGGGAAAGGCGCTCGCTCTTTCCGGTTTATAAGCTTGTAGATACCTGTGCGGCTGAATTTGAGGCCTATACTCCTTATTACTATTCCACCTATGAACAGGAAGATGAAGCCCGGGTTTCTGAGCAGAAAAAGGTTATGATCCTGGGTGGCGGGCCAAATCGGATTGGTCAGGGAATTGAGTTTGATTATTGCTGCGTCCATGCCTCCTTTGCCCTGAAAGAAGAAGGCGTTGAAAGTATCATGGTAAACAGTAATCCGGAAACAGTAAGCACAGATTATGACACCTCTGATAGGCTTTATTTTGAGCCTTTAACCGAAGAGGATGTCCTTCACATCATTAGGGAAGAAAGACCTTGGGGATTAATTGTCCAATTTGGTGGTCAAACCCCCTTGAATCTTTCTCTACCTCTTTATAGAGACGGCGCCCCTATCATCGGAACGACCCCAGATAGCACTGACCGCGCGGAAGACCGAGAACGTTTCAAAGCTTTGCTGCAAAAGCTGGGATTGAAACAACCTCCCAATGGCACTGCCATGACACCCGAGGAAGCGGCTTTAATCGCTCACCAAGTCGGCTTTCCTGTATTAGTAAGACCATCCTATGTCTTGGGCGGACGGGCAATGGAGATTGTTTATGATGACGAGGATTTGAATAAGTTTATCAGGCTGGCAGTAGAAGCAGCACCTGGTCATCCCATTCTGATAGATAAGTTTTTGGAAGATGCCATTGAGGTAGATGTAGATGCAGTTGCCGATGGGGAAATGTGTGTGGTAGCAGGGATCATGGAGCATATAGAAGAAGCAGGGGTTCACTCTGGCGATAGTGCCTGCGTTTTACCCCCTCATACTTTAGATACGGAAATCATTCAAGAAATTAAACGGCAAACAAAAGCCCTAGCCAGAGAACTGGGTGTGGTTGGTCTAATGAATATCCAATATGCCGTGAAAGATGGTGAAATTTATATCCTGGAGGTCAATCCCCGGGCTTCACGTACGGTGCCCTTTGTCAGTAAAGCTACGGGTATTCCCTGGGCAAAGGTAGCCACAAAGGTGATGTTGGGGAAGAAGCTTAAAGAATTGGGCATTACTAAAGAGGTAGAAGTTAAACATGTAGCGGTAAAGGAAGTTGTTTTACCCTTTCTGCGCTTTCCTGGAGTTGACCCTGTTTTGGGTCCAGAAATGCGCTCCACAGGAGAAGTGATGGGAATCGCCTCTAATTACGGTCTGGCTTATGCCAAGGCCCAAATCGCTGCTGGACAACAATTGCCAACAAAAGGAAAGGTGCTTATTACGGTGGCAGACAAGCTTAAAGCAGGAGTGGTGCCCATTGCCCAGAAGCTCCATGCACTTGGATTTAAAATAGCTGCCACGGCTGGAACAGCAAATTTTCTCCGAGAAAAGGGTTTGGAAGTAGAAACAGTCCGTAAAGTCCGGGAACAGCGACCGCACGTGGTAGATCACATCAAAAACTATGAGTATGCCCTGGTCATTAATGCCCGCTTTGGCAGAGAATCAAGTGAAGATGCATCTTTAATCAGAAAGACCGTATTGCTTTATGGCATTCCTTACGCCACTACCTTGGCAGGTGCCAAGGCCATGGTGGATGGAATTGAAGCCTTACTTGAAGGGAAAATGGAAATAAAATGCCTGCAGGAATATCATGTTTCCTCCGCTTTTCCGCCCCGGAAATAATGTGTATATGTGTTAAAGAATTAATGCGTTTATAGGGTTTGTAGGGTTTATGGTGTGTAATATCTGCGGACATAGGAAGTTCGCTGTGGCGAATTTGGGTCTAGCGAAGCGTGACCACATGTCCTTGTTATGACCCGGAGGAAAAGGTTGTGAAGCAACCATAGAGTTCCGAATCCCGCCAAAAAGAATATTAGTCATATTTATATTTATTCCTCTTTTCTCTTTCAATTCCTCCTTCAACTAGCTATCAGGCTCCGGATGAGAACTGACCTTATCTATTTTGGACTGGCTTCCTGAGGTTCGCAGTGTAATTTTTCTTCCTGCATTATTAGCAGCTTGTTGAAAAACTCAGATGCATGGAATCTTTACCCCACCTGTTCCCTAATAAATGCCGCCGCTTGAGACGCCGTAAATCCGGCTACT
>JAGHCL010000083.1 GCA_021160485.1 Candidatus Desulfofervidaceae bacterium | reverse complement strand
CCATTATAATCAAACTCTGCGTATTTAGATTCAGGATTGCAATATTTTAAAGTAATTTTTTCAACTTTTTCACTCATAAGATTAACTATTTTCTCAAAGGTTTAAGTGACAATAAACTTGACTTTTGCTAGGGTTTTAAAATCGTGTTTTACTTTTAAAATGAGTTTGTTATATACACGAAAAGCTTTCCAGTTGAGGTTGATTCCATAAGGAGATACAAAAATCCCGTTTTCTCCATCTATTTTCTCCACTTTTAGCTCTGTTTTGGCAGGGACCTTAATAGTCTTATCACCGCAAAGAGTAATGGGAGTTTCATTTAGCCGTAAGGTGACACAAAAATGAGGTTTTGAGGGAAAATATTTATCCAGATCAAGGATAAGCTTGTCCAAAGGAGGCCTGGTTTCTATCTGATAAAGTTTAAAAAAATACTTTAACATCAACAGGTGATATTTGACCTTTAATTGTAAAGAAGGTAACTGTTTGGAAACTTCCAGACAAAAAGCAGGTTTTTTTGCCTGGGTTAAAGTAAAATAAGTCAAAGATTTACGTTGTTCCGCATGGAGTGTATGGGGTTGAAAGGTCTGAGTATTATAAACTGCAAATTTATGTAAAGGTGAAATAACCTGGTTATTAACCTGACTTACGACCCAGCTGGCAGTTTGATATAAGGGCCAGCCTTGATATGTTTCTTCGTCAATGACAATACATTCTCCCCATGCCCTTTTATTCCTGATATGAAAGCCAGCACCGTCATGAAGAGAAAGAACCGCGTCTGCTTCCTCTAATTTGATGTGTTCTTTTAACCAGGTGACCCACGGGTAATCTGGATCACCTTTTTTAATAAAGGCAAACTTCCTATTCATATCTCCGTTATACCCACGCACATTTGCCAAAATAGAGGTAAAATTAGACCGAGGGATTAAGATCAACCTGCCACGGGTTACCTCTATGTTTGTCAAAATATCTACGGCTTTATAGGCCCCGGGTTCATTGCCGTGAATGCCACCAATAACTAAAAGACTTCCCCCTTTTTTAGGACCTTCTTTATAAAAAATCTGTTTGGGTTTGGGAGGCAAAACCACGTGCATAGGTTTAAAAGTAGCGGCAAAAAGAGAAGAAGGCCATACCCACTCTCCGGCAACACTTGCAAGCCCAATAATAAAAGCTCTCCGAGTTAGATTCATGATTGTCTAAAAATACGTGTGGGAATAATAATTTTCTACTTAGTTATCCCCAGAGTGTCAAGAGTTTAAGCCACCATTTGTTAAACGAACTCCCGAACATTTTTCCCTTTAGGACGATGGAAGAGAAGAAGTATCCTATTTAAAAAACTTAGAGTTCTAATGTTTCAAAAAATCCTTGCTAGACAACCTATTTTAAACAAAAAACAAATAACCTTGGGTTATGAACTCCTTTTTCGCTCTCAAAAAGAGAAAGATGCCTTTCCTTCCGAAGTAGGTGGAGAGGTGGCTACTTTAAAGAATCTATCTGTCTTAACCAAAGAGACAAATTTAACTTGGGATGCGTTGGGAGAAGCATATTTAAATGCCCTCATATGGACGAATAAGTTCTTTTCAATTTATTCCTGAAACCCACAAAAAGTAAGTAGAGTGAGTTCTTTCAGTCGCTGTTCTACAAGTGTTTTGTAAAAGCAAATCTTGATTTTTAAAGGAAGATAGGATATTGTCTCAAGTAGATTGTTTTAAAGGAGGTTAGGTATGACTGATGTGAAAATTACATGGCTAGGCCATGCAGCTTTTAAAATAGAAGGAGCAGGCAAGAAGATTTATATTGATCCCTGGCTTGAAAACCCACAATCTCCTTTAAATTGGCAAGAGGTTAATGATGCTGATTTGATATTGGTAACCCATGACCACTTTGACCATACTGGTCAGGCAGCGGAAATTGCTAAGCAAAGTAATGGTATGGTTGTAGCCAATGTGGAGACAGCACGGAAGTTTGCCGAGTTGGGCGTTCCTACTGAGAATATTGCTCATGGTGGCTCTGGTCTAAATATCGGTGGTTCTTTCAATTTTGCAAACATAAAAATTACTATGACTCAAGCATATCACTCCACAGCTACGGGAGCCCCGATAGGATACGTGATTCGTTTTCCTAATGGAATAAATATTTACCATGCTGGAGACACTGGTATTTTTAGTGAGATGAAACTCATTGGTGAGTTGTATCCTCTAACTGTAGCCCTTTTGCCCATTGGAGATGTTTTTACGATGGATGCCTACCAGGCCGCTCATGCTTTAAAACTATTAAAGCCTCAAATAGCTATTCCTATGCATTATGGTACTTTCCCAATTATTGCTCAGAATGCCACAGAGTTTGTTGAGTATGCTTCAAAATTGGCCCCTGAAACAAAAGTGGTCGTATTAAAGCCCGGCGAGGGATATAACATCTAAATATAAGGAGGCCTATTATGGAAAATTTAACTAGAGTGGCTGTTAGTTTAGAGGATATTGATATAGAGATAGAAGGAAGCGAAAGTTTTGTAAAAGCAGAATGGGAAAAGCTTAGAGACCAACTATTTATTTATCTTCAGAGCAAAATCGGTGAACATTTACCGGCAACTCCAGTAAACAAGCTGGCTGAGTTTTATCAACAAAAGAAACCCCGAGGACATTTAAAGACTGTGACTGTTTTTGGTTATTACTTAAAGCACTTTGAAGGAAAAGAAGAGTTTTCCCAGGCCGATTTACGTCGCTGTTATGACCAATTAGGCCTTGCTCCTCCTAAAGTGCTAGCGCAGTCTATTAGGGATGTGAGAAGCAGGTATAAATTTTTTGATAAGGGTTCTAAAAGAGGTTATTATAAAATTTCTTCGTTGGGAGAAAAATTTGTTGAAACAGAATTACCCAAATGAACTCCTATTATAAATGTTTCTTAAGAAAGCCTTTAATTGATTTTTGTATAAAAGCCTGTTATTTTCCAATTGATGTTTGATAATCTTATTCACAAAAAGAATATAAAAGTTCTACTAGTTGGCAGTGGAGAGGAAGCTTGGACTTTTCTTAAGATTTTTGAAGAGACCCTTAAACGAATAAAAATAGAACTAGTGGGCATTATAACCTATCTAAATGCACCTGACGCTTTAGAAAAATATGTGAAATTTAAACATCTTCCTATCTTTTCCTTTGAAAATGTTCCAGAGGATTTGGAGGTTGACTTGATTATTGATTTAATTGGAACAGAAGAGGTAGCTGCTTTTTCTCAGAAAATAAAAGCTCCTGTGTTAAATCACCTAGCTGCTTACTTATTTTACAATATCATTGAGGAGCTTCGAAATAAAATAAAATTGCAAAAGCAATTTGATTATAATGAGCGCATTGCCATGATAACCGCTTTGGCTAATTCTTTGGCTGACACCATAAGGAACCCTATTACCGCTATTGGCGGATTTGCCAAGTCTATATTGGAGGACTGTGAACCTTCACTTCCTTTTCCCATAGTAAAAAAGGTAAATATTATTCTTGAAGAAGTAAAAAAATTAGAAATGGTATTGAAGGAAATAACTCTCTTGGGAAAACCTCCTGTATTAAGAAAAAAAATAGGAAATATAAATGAGATTATTGAGAAGGTGTGTGAAGAATTTGCTCCATTATTTGATAAACACGGAATTGAAATAGTTAAAAAACTTGAACCAGAAATGGTCAAAATGTCATTTGATGTAGAATTATTGAAAAAATCTCTGGAATATGTTTTTAAAGCAGCTATAGGTTCCATGCCTGAAGGAGGGGTTTTAACTGTTAATACTCAATTGTGTTGGGATTCTGTTCTTATTAGCATTACAGATACAGGTAAAGGATTGGAGCAATGGCAGATAGAAAACATTTTGCAACCTTTGTCTTCGTGGCAGAAAGAAGTAGAATTATATTTAATTATGGCCAGAAAGATTATAGAGGCTCATGCGGGAAAATTTACTGTTTATAGTAAACCTAACGAGGGAACAAAAATAATAATTGAATTATCAATAGAAACACCACCACCAGCACCACCTGTGTAAAGGGAGAAAGAAATGAAGGAATTAGCTATTGTATTGGTAAGTGGAGGATTAGACAGTTGTGTGACTGCTGCTATTGCTAAGGAAGAATATGAACTGGCCATGTTGCATGTGAATTATGGTCACCGGACAGAAAAAAGAGAATTAAAGGCCTTTGAAGATATTGCCAGTTATTATGGAGTGAAACACCGTTTGGTTGTTTCTATTGAACACTTAAAACAAATAGGAGGATCTAGTTTAATAGATAGAAATATGGATATACCAGAGTATACACTAGAAAAAAAAAGAATTCCTTCCACTTATGTTCCATTTAGAAATACCCATTTAATTGCCATTGCTGTTTCTTGGGGAGAAGTAATTGGAGCTAAGAAGATATTTATTGGAGCTATGGAAGAGGACAGCAGTGGCTATCCTGACTGTCGGGAAGAATATTTTAAAGCCTATAATCACCTTATAGCATTAGGCACACGGCCTGAAACACATATTGAAATAGTCGCTCCCATTATTCACATGAGAAAGGCAGAGGTGATTAAAAGAGGTGTAGAATTAAAGGCCCCTTTACATCTCACCTGGTCGTGTTACCAATCTGACGATATTGCTTGTGGAAAGTGTGAATCGTGTAAGTTAAGATTGCGGGGGTTTACTGAAGCAGGTCTAAAGGATCCAATTCCTTACAAGTCGTATTGATTTTTATTGTAAGTTAGGTATTATTGCTTCCGTTATGAAAGTTGCGAAGATAAGACAAAAAATTATTTCCTTTGTTGGGAAGATTCATCTTCCTGAATATGTATTTTTAGTCCTAGTCGCGTTTCTCATCGGCACATTAGCTGCTTTAGGCAGTTTCCTTTTTATAAGAAGCGTTGATTTTTTATGGCATAATTTCTTTCTTCCTACTTCTAGTTTTTGCCAGTCTATGCCTTTTTATCGTATTTTTATTCCCTTTCTGCTTCTCATTGCTGCCTTTTTGTTATTTATTTTAGCTAAATTGTATTCCCCTGAGATATATGGATATGGATTTCCTGAGTTTTTAACTAATGTTAATTTAAAAGGGGGAATAATCCGTATTAAATACGCCCTTGTTAAAATACTAGCCGCGATTATTACACTAGGTTTAGGAGGGAGTGCTGGCCAGGAAGGACCAATTGCCCAGTTAGGAGGCGTGGTAGGAGCCATTACAAGCCGTTTTTTTGTGGCTTCTGAACAGAGACGTCGCACTTTCATTGCTTGTGGAACCGCTGGGGCAATTGCGGCAATTTTTAATGCCCCCATTGCTGGTGTATTCTTTGCCCAAGAAATAGTCCTCTTAGGAGATTTTGAACTTACCAATTTCATGCCAGTGATTGTTTCTTCAGGTATGGGTACTATTGTCTCACGCGTTCTGTTTGGAAGTAAACCTGTTTTTCACCTACCGCTATATAGTTTTATTAACAACTGGGAGTTACTTTTTTACGTATTTTTAGGTGTATTTCTAGGCCTACTTGCCTATTTTTTCATTCGTGTCTTTTATGCTACCAAAGCCTATTTTGACAACTTGCCCCTACCCGTCTATTTAAAACCCTTTATTGGCTTTTTCATTGTAGGTGTCATCGGTATGTTTTTCCCTCAAATTTTTGGCGTTGGGTATGCTCAAGTGCAGGCTGTTTTAAATGGGAAAATGATTTCCAATTTGATGTTTTTATTAGTGTTTTTGAAAATTGTTGCTACGGCTATTACTCTGGGATCTGGTGGAGTAGGAGGAATGTTCTCTCCTGCGTTTTATATCGGCGCGATGGCAGGTGGTAGTTTTGGGGCGCTTGTCCACCATTTTTATCCCAATATTACTGCCACTTATCCTGCTTATGCCGTCGTGGGAATTGCAGCTTTCCTTGGTGCTCTCACTCACGCACCGGTTACAGCCGTGTTTCTGGCATTTGAAATGACAGGTGACTACTATATTATTCTTCCTATCCTCTTTGCTACTGTTACAGGAATAATTGTTACTTATGCTTTTAGCCGGGAGTCAATAGACACTTATGAATTGAGCCAGAAAGGAATTGACCTTCACGCAGGTCATGAAAGAAACATTCTTAATGCCATCCGAGTTAAGGATGCAATGACACCAGATGTGATTGCTGTTCCAGAGAATATGACTTTCAGAGAATTTATTCGGTTTGTTCGGGATAAAAAGCACACCTGTTTTCCTGTAGTCAACGAAAAAGGAGAACTGTCTGGGATTATCTCTTTTCAGAATTTTAGAGAAATGTTGGCTGAGGAGGGTTCTAAGGATCACATCAGTGTTAAGGAAATGAAAACAAAGGATGTAATTACGGCCTTTCCTGAAGAAACACTTGAGAATGCTATGGGTAAAATGCGCTACCACCATATTGAAAGGCTGCCGGTGGTAGATCCAAATGATCCCCAAAAACTGGTAGGTTTTCTCTCACAACGTGATGTCTGGACAGCCTATAATAAGGCTTTGTTAACCCGGATGGGAAGAGAGAGAAAAGAGGAGTAAATATGTTAGAAAAACTTTTTAGTCCCAAGTCTGTAGCCATTGTGGGAGCCTCTACCCACGAGGGAAAAATAGGCCACATCCTGGTGCAAAATCTGCTTAAATACAAATATAAAGGAAAAATCTTTCCCATAAATCCTAAGGCAGATGAAATTTTAGGTTTAAAAGTTTATCCTTCCCTTGAAAAAATTCCTGAGCCAGTAGACTTAGTCATTATTGCAGTCAAACCGGAAGCAGTATTAGAAACAATTAAAGTCTGTGGTCAAAAAAATATTCAGGCAGCAGTAGTAATTTCGGCTGGATTTAAAGAGACAGGACCCCAAGGGGCACGTTTGGAAGAAGAGCTTAAACGATTGGCTCAAGAGAATGGTGTTCGCCTTCTAGGACCCAACTGTGTGGGACTTATTGATACCAATTCCCGACTTAATGCTTCCTTCGCCACTGGTATGCCTGAACGAGGCAATATTGGCTTTTTTTCTCAATCAGGTGCGATGTGTATTGCTGTTTTAGACTGGGCTTTGGGAGAAAAAATAGGTTTCTCTAAATTTGTAAGTTTAGGTAATAAGGCTGATATTTCGGAAATAGATATGCTCTTGGCCTTGGGAGAAGATGAAACAACCAAGGTTATCTTGGGATATCTGGAAGGAGTAGAAGACGGACACACTTTTATCCAAGTTGCACAGGAGGTTTCCAAGAAAAAACCCATAATTCTCATTAAAGCTGGTGTTACTTCAGCCGGTGCAAAGGCGGTTTCTTCACATACGGGTTCACTGGCAGGATCCGAATCCGCCTACCAGGCAGCCTTTAAACAAAGCGGTATTATTCGTGCGCATACAGTGACAGAATTATTCAATTATGCCTTTTCCTTTGCCGTTCAACCCTTACCCAAAGGGCCACGCCTAGCCATTTTAACAAATTCAGGAGGGCCTGGTATTGTTGCCGCGGATGCTTGTGATCAATCTTCATTGCAGTTGGTAAGGCTTCAGGCCAGAACAGTAGAAAAGTTGCGTTCTTTTCTTCCCCCTATGGCCTCATTTTTTAACCCAATAGATATTCTTGGCGATGCCCATGTAGACAGATACGATAAAGCTTTAGAAATTTTAACTCAGGACGATAACATTGATGCCATTTTGGTTTTGCTTACTCCAACCGCTACTATAGAAGTTAAGGAAACGGCCGAAGTAATAGTGAAACATGCAAAAGAGGCTGATAAACCTATTATCTGTTCTTTTATGGGTAAGGTGCAGGTAGAAAAGGGAGTAAAATACCTTAAGAAACACGGTATTCCTAACTACCTTTGTCCCGAAGATGCGGTGGATGCATTGGAAAAAATGTGGCAAAGAAAACACTGGTTGTCCCAACCTTTGCCTGAGTATCCCCAAATTGCTGCAGATAGAAGCAGAGTGCGGTATCTTTTGGAAATGGCAAAAAGGGAGGGAAGATTTCACTTAAGTGAAACAGATGCCAAAGAAGTGCTTAAAGCCTACGGTTTTGCTTTACCACAAACACATCTTGCTAGAACCAGGGAAGAAGCAGTGGAAGCAGCTAAAAAGATCGGCTTTCCTGTAGTTTTAAAGATTGTTTCTCCAGATATTTCTCATAAAACAGATGTTGGTGGGGTAATTCTAAACCTGAATTCACCCCCGGCGGTAAAGGAAGCCTTTAGTGAAGTTATGCTTAAAGTAAAATCTAAAAACCCACGGGCTTCTATCTACGGTGTCTCAGTTCAGGAAATGGTCCAAGGCGCAAAAGAAACAATTATTGGTTTTACCCGTGATCCCCAGTTTGGCCCGCTGTTAATGTTTGGTCTTGGTGGCATTTATGTAGAAATTTTAAAAGATGTAACTTTTCGGATTGCTCCTCTTACCAAAAAAGAAGCCATGGAAATGGTGCGAGAGGTAAAGGCTTACTCTCTTCTAAGAGGGATAAGGGGAGAGCCGCCAGCAGATGTTCCTGCTTTAGTGGATGCACTCCTTGCTTTATCCCAACTGGCATTGGACTTTCCTGAGATCGTAGAAGCAGAAATCAATCCTTTATTGGTCAAACCAGCCGGACAGGGCATTGTCGCCGTTGATGCCCGGCTAAGTATAAAAAAGGAGTAAAAGCGATGAAAACACTTTATATCGGTTCAACGGTTCCTTTTTCAGGCAAAGGTTTAATTACTTTAGGTCTGGGTAAGCATTTTATAGAAAAAGGATTAAAAATTGGTTACCTCAAGCCTTTGGGTAAATTGCCCCAAAAAGTAAAAGGAGACATCGTTACAGATAAACTGTCTTACTTTATTTATCAATTTTTTGGCCTAGATGATGACCTCTCTAACTTATGTCCAGTGATTCTGACTTATGAGCTTATGGTAAAAATGTTACGAGGGGAAATTAAAACCCTTATGCCTAAAGTAAAAGAGGCTTTTGAAGTTATTGCCCAAGGGAAAGATATAGTCCTGGTTGGTGGGGCGGAAACAGTGTGGCTGGGTAGTTTTTTGGGTGTTTCGGGTTTTAAAGTAATAGAAGAATTGGATACAAAAGTGGTTTTGGTAAATAAATATACAGGAGAATTTTTCTTGGATAGTGTGACTGAAGCCAAAGAAACACTGGGAGAAAGACTCGTAGGAATTATTATAAATTGGGTAAAAGAAGAACAACAAAGAGATATCGAGGAATTGGTTGTGCCCTGGTTAGAAAATAATGGTGTGCCTGTATTGGGCATAATTCCCTACGATGCCTTTCTTACAGCGGTAACAGTAGCTGAACTGAGTGAGCGTTTAGGGGGCCGTATTATATCAGGGCAGGAATCACTTAACAACTTCATTCAAAATTATCTCATTGGTGGCATGGAAGTAGATAAATTTGCTGAATATTTAAGACGAACACCTATGGCAGCTGTAATTGTGGGTGGTGATAGAGCCGACATTCAGCTTCTTTCCATAGAAGAGGGAGCAGGGTGTTTGGTTCTTACAGGTAATCTTATGCCTAATGATATTATCATTTCAAAAGCAGAACAAAGAGGCGTGCCTATTATTCTTCTTAGGGAAGACTCCTATTCTGTTGCTCAGAAGATTCAAGACATTGCAGCAAGATTGAGTCTGAAAGAGAAAGAAAAGGTAGAACGAGGATTGGCACTGGTAAAAAAACATGTCAACTTTGAACGTTTAGAAAAATTATTGTAAAGGTGGGCTAACATGACCAAAACCATTATGACTGCCGTTGAAATCAAAAGGGCATTGATGCGTATTGCCTATGAGATATTAGAACATAATAAAGGAGGAGGAAATCTGGCCTTAATTGGTATCCATACCGGTGGAGCTTATCTCGCCAAAAGATTACAACAGATTATTGCCCAAATAGAAGGACAAGAGCCTTGTTTGGGTATATTAGACATTAACCTTTATCGTGATGACTGGACCAAACTCAATCAACAACCGGTTTTAAAAAAGACTGAAATCCCTTTCAGTGTAGATGATAAGAATATAGTATTGGTAGATGACGTGATTTTTACCGGTCGGACTATCAGGGCAGCGATGGATGCCATTATGGACTTTGGCAGACCGCAGAAAATAGAAGTAGCTGTCCTTATAGATAGAAAGCATCGGGAACTTCCTATCCTGGCCAATTACGTTGGTCTTTATGTGCCAACGGCTAAAGAGGAAAGAGTAGATGTGTTTTTAGAAGAGAAAGACGGTAAAGATGAGGTAGTGATTATAAAACCTCAATAATTGTTTAATAAAGAATCTTATTCTTAGATTTACTTTCCCCATCATAAAGCACGAAAATTGCGAAATCTTTAGGTCAGTAAGTAGACAGCCCACTTAACGTCCAGCAGGCTAACTAACCGAGTAAAATCCACAGTCTAACGTATGGGCAAAACTCAGTTCAATTTGGGGAAAGAGAGTGGTTCTATATCCTCTTGTCAGTTGACCCTATTTAAGTTAACCTGTAAAGGTTGGACAAGGAGGTATAAATGTTTGGTCGGTTATTAACCAAAATAATAGGAACGAAGAACG
The DNA here is from genome assembly GCA_021160485.1 of Candidatus Desulfofervidaceae bacterium. Lineage (GTDB taxonomy): Bacteria > Desulfobacterota > Desulfofervidia > Desulfofervidales > Desulfofervidaceae > JAJSZL01. The sequence continues at coordinate 598 of JAGHCL010000083.1, read as the reverse complement.
ATAGAGAACTCAATCGGCTGGCAACTATTGTAGACAGGGTCAACCAGTTAGAGCCCAAAATTCGCAAGTTAAGTGATGTTGAACTTAGGGCAAAAACAGCAGAGTTTAAGGAAAAACTTGTCCAAGGTGCCAGTCTGGATGATATCCTTCCCGAGGCCTTTGCCGTTGTTAGAGAGGCGGCCCTACGGGTACTAGGACAACGTCCATTTGATGTTCAAGTCATCGGTGGTATTGTCCTCCACGAAGGAAAAATTGCGGAGATGAAAACCGGTGAAGGAAAAACCCTGGCTGCAACCATGCCCGCTTATTTGAATGCCCTCTTGGGACGAGGTGTCCATATCGTTACGGTCAATGATTACTTAGCCAGGCGTGATAGCGAGTGGATGGGCGGAATTTATCGGTTTTTGGGTCTAGAAGTAGGTGTTATCCTGCATGATATGGACGATGTTGCCCGTAAAAAGGCCTATGCTGCCGATATTACTTATGGTACCAACAACGAATTTGGCTTTGACTACCTGCGGGATAACATGGTTATTGACCTTTCCCACTGTGTGCAGCGTTCCTTGAACTACGCCATCGTTGATGAGGTGGACAATCT
>JAGHCL010000084.1 GCA_021160485.1 Candidatus Desulfofervidaceae bacterium | reverse complement strand
TTAAAAATTGTTCTCGGTGCCAGTGAGTAATTAATTCTGTTTCTGGTAGAGCCGAAGGTGACTTTAGAGGTTTTTCTTCTATTTCTTTTTTCTTTTTTTTCTTCTTTCTCCAAAATGGCCAAAACATCTTATCGTAACTTAATAACTTTCAAATCATAGGCTACCACCATAGTTCTTCCTTTAGCAAACATAGCTATTTTCTGACGTCTAACAATCGTAAATACCAACTCTGGATTTCCATCGTTGTCAAAATCTTCCACAAAACAATCAGTTATACAACCGTGGATTTTGGGAGAAGACCACCGCACTTTCATACCTAAACCATCCCAACTGAGGATTTTTATCTCGCCACTGCTAAAGTTTTTATAATCCCTTAAAATACGTCCAAATCTAGAATGATTTTGATAAACAATTGCCTCAAAAGGAGGTTGCTTATCTAGGTTGGTTAAAAGCATCCGACCAGGGATATAAATTCTTTCTAGACGAGGATTATAAGTATCGGGTTCTATGGCCTGCCCTTCCACATAGAAAAAAGACCCATAGTAATGTTCAGTACTTTTCCATTCTTTACTGCCTGCTTTTGTCATTAAGACTAGATAATCTTCTTCATCAAGCATTAAAATATCTTCAAGTTCATCCCCTGTTAAATCTCCAAAGGTGAGATTGTATATCCTAGCTCCTTCTAGAGAACATACCCTATCTGTAGCCTCAAATTTCTTGCCGTCCCAACTAAGACGGAAGATGCCTTGGGCAAAGGGAGCTTCAGTTCCACTTTTTTGTCCCAGAAGCACCTTTTTGCCGTTAGGCCTGACTTGCACACGAAAATACCAAGGAATGTCTCGAGCAAGGCAAACTAGCTTTCCTTTTTGCCAAGTATAAACTATGGATCTTACTATGCGACGTTGGACATTACTAATTAGTAAATCCTCCCTGCCATCGTTGTTAACGTCATATAAATCCACGGCAACAAAAAGGTGGCTGCTAGAAGTTTCTTTTTTCTTAACCAGTATTAATCGGCCTTTTAGATAGCGATAGATCCAGATTGTATTGTTATCAATAAGTATCAATTCATTTTTCCCATCTCCATCTACATCACCTATAACCAAACCTCTGACCTCTAAGGGTAAGGGGTGGCTATACCATTTACGCAATTTTTGTTCTGGTTGCCCGATACCAGTTTGAGGTTCATAATAGCCTGCTAGCGGGGTTGAAACCGTTTCGGAACCTTGAGTGGGTGTCGGCACTGACGGTATTGTGGCTATTTCGCGTCCAAAGACTTTACGGTTAATGTCCGCTGCCAGGGCATTCACTTTTAAGATAATTACGCTTGCATTTGCACACTGTTCAAAAAAGGGATAAACTTTTTTTTGTGCTACATCTAGAAATTTAGCGTCTATACTCGCACCTTGACCCAAAGTAGTCACACTTCCATAAAGGACATAATCTACTTTAAGCATTTCTCCCAAGCGCTGTGCTTGCTGTTGAGACGGAACTTCTTTGATACCAATCTTGCGTATGGCCTTTTCTACGACTGTTTTCTCTATTACTTCTACTTTATTCGGCCAGCTAAGTCGGGTAACAAGCATGGAATAAATGCCGCCTTTTAAATAACTTAACTGAGGGGGAGCATAAAGAGTAAAGGGAATAATGGCTACTTTTTGTGGGGTTGAATCTGCTTCTACCCTGCTGGTTAAAAAGCAGCAAAGACTAAAGAAAATAAACATCCAGATAAAGCACTTTTTTATCATTCTGTTTTCCTCCTTACTTGGCAAATGCACGTAAACTGAACATTTTTATCATTGTCAAGACCGCGCTCCAAGGGCATAATAAAATCTGGGTTCATCTATGTATAGCTGAAGAATAAAATTAAATCTTTTTAGTAACTTTTTCAATTCAGACTGTTCTGGTAACGTATCTAGGGGAAAAGGCATAGCTTTTTTAAGCCCCTTCACAAACTCTTTTCCCTCCGGATGGCTAATTACCAGGCGTCCTCCCCTTTTTATAATGCGACTTAGATTTTTTAATGCTCCTGACTTATCGCCAATGTTAGGCCAAACGGCATTAAGGAAGGCCACGTCAATACTGGCATCAGGTAGCCGCAGGTCTTTGATATCTGTTTGGTAAATTTCCACTGCAGGAAATTTTTTCTTTAAAACAGCTAGCATCTTTGCTGATAAATCACAGGCAATAATATGCTTTGGTTTGTAACGTAAAAAATGAGGAATGAGAACTCCTGTTCCTGCCCCCACATCCAGGATAATTTCCCCTGGTTTTAATGTCGTTAAGGCAACAATCCTTTCTAAATTAGCCTGAATTTCTGATGGAAGGGGTTGTTCAAAAAAATTTATTACTTCATCAAAAAAACGGCTCTGGATTTTATTATAACTCTCCAGTTCCTGTAAGTCAGAAAAAGATTTATCCCATCCCAAGGCTTGAATCATTTTCCGGATGGACTCCAGGTCATAAGATTGTTTTTGGGACATATAACCATAAGCTCACACATATAACATTTACATGTTATCTACCACAATTTCTCTATTTCTTAAAGTCCTGGATTGAATCAAATTATCTTTTCGTTAAGAAGTAATTGATAAAACCTTTAAGACTAACCGATAAACAGATTTTGTGGTCTCCGAGCATTCCTGTGCCATTAATAAAAACTTATCCTAAAAAACCGCGTAAATGAGCTGCTTCCACAATAAAGGGAGGTAGGGTTTCCTCTTTTTCGGCCTGGATTGCTTTTAGGATAGAAGAAGTGAGAAATTGATGTTCTCTGTTTATTTCTCCTTTGAAGAATGTTAAGGCCCGGGCAACGGCCTTTTTGAGCACAGAAGAAATATCCTCTGACAATATATCAAATATCCTTTCGTTGAAAAATTGTAAGGCCATATTCATGGTGTGAGATAAATCAACATAAACTTCTTTAAGATAATCAATATCTTCTTCGTCTAAGGCATCTATCCCCAGGATTTCAGGAGGCAGTCCCAGGGAATAACACGCCGCACAGAAGCCAATGGCTCTTGGGAGTGTAGTTTTTCCCACCTGGCGAGAATAGCCAAAAAGACCAATGTGAAGCTTACGCATACGTCTTTTAGGGACATAACGGGAAATCCGGTTAATCAACGGTGCTAACATTTCTACCTGCCAGGCATAGGCACGGGCAATTTTATCTATGATGTGGATACAGCGACTTTCGTCTATTATCCAGGGTTGAAGACGTGGTGTCTCTTTTAATTTTCTAATTGCAGTAATTACTTCCTGCACAGGATAATCGTATTTAAATGCCGATTGGACAGTAAATGTTTGCACGCTAGGGAAATCAAAGCACAGATTACGCACACTGTCAGGGCGGAAATTACCCCTGAACGGAGCTGTTCCCACACCCAGGATGGGATAAATGGGCATTTCCAGCTCTTCACTCAGTCGCCACAAACGCTGTAGAGCAATCTTGTTTAATAATACCGCACTAATCATGCCATAATTCATCGCTGGGTCTGAGCGAGCTAAAAATACACGTTGGTAAGATAATTCTTTATCCTGTAAATATTTTTTTACTATCTGGTGGGCTTCTAATAAATGCTCCCTGTCTTCAAAAAGAGGAATCACATTAATGTATTTGGGCTTAAATTCACCAATCCATTCACCCACCGTAATATCACCAGGATAAAGGGGCATGTCTTGTTTGCCGGCAACAAAATCCTTGTAATAATAATAAATCCTGTTTAAACACTTCCATGAAGTGGTCATAGGTAAGATGACTTCAAAAATAGGGGCAATGTTGTCTTGATAGAATGCCTGTGCGGTATCAAAGGAACGGGGAATGCTTTCTAAAGTTTCAAATAATACCTTGGCTTCTTCCTTTTCCACAGTAGGATTAGGCACCCTGAGGGTAAGAAATAAATCTTTGCCCAAACGGTGCTTTTTGAAAAAATGTCCATAGTGGGAAAGAAGCTTGCGAATAACATAAATATCAACTTCCTTGCCTTCACAATCCCACATCTGCTCATCACAACCCAGATGAGAAAAGGCATAATAGGCTTCTTGGATTTCATCATCACCTGCCATTTCCGGCGTATGGGCAAAGAAGGGGAAGTTGACATTATCAGGATGCTGTGTGGACATTACTCTTGGGATTTTAAGGTTCATAAGTTAAACCTTCTTTAAATTTTTTAATTACAAACATTAGTCACCAAACCAAATCTAACTTTCAGATTACCCTAGTGAGCTACTTTGTCAACTTTTTTGTTTGGAACCCAAAATCCGCGATTGATCTTTGGATAAGGTATTTTAAACAAGAAAATGAGAAGAAATTAGGTCTTTATTTGACACTTTTTGTATCCTTTAGGCAAAATATTTAGCTGAAACATCCGAAAAAGATTATAGGCCAAACAGCCTATGCTAAAAAATATGGCATTTGCCTTATTTTAGCACACTTGCGGGGTTTCTTGTAGGGCAAATGAGGATTTTGGGGTCAATATTTTCTTGACAAATTTTTCAACGGTTTTTATATTAACTCATATCTTCTAAGAAAGGAGGTGAAAAAGGGAAATGCGGTATGCGAAAATTTTAACAGTTGTGTTAGCGGCAGCAGCTTTTTTAGCTGTAGGTTATAAGGTAGCATTAAGTGGAAGTTGTCCAGCAACTATCACCATTAAAGACCCTGCCTTCGGAGCCACAAAGAAACCAGGAGTTCCTTTTTCTCACAAAAAGCATGCTGAAACTTATGGTATTGCCTGTACAAAGTGCCATCACACCTTTAAAGATGACGCAGCAGTGAAGGCGGGTCCGGTAAAAAAGTGTTCTGCATGTCACAAGCCAAAGGCAGGTGAGAAAGCCAGTCTGAGCTTCTGTAAGAAAGTAAGCGGTGCTCCGGGGTTGTTATGTGCCTATCACGTAAATTGCTGGGGTTGCCATAAGGCGGCAAAGAGACAGGGCAAGGGAAGACCACCTACAAGCTGTACTAAGTGTCACAAAAAGTAAAAAGAGCTTCAGTTACTAGGGGGAGGGAAGAAAACTCCCCCTGGTGCCTCTTTGGAGCCTTTCACTTAATTCTTCCTCTCAAGTAGTTAGTGGTTCTTCTATAGTGTTTTTGAATCCATTTTATAAAATAGGTATTTGCCAAAAGCAGGAGAATAAAAGTTTAAACAGCTCGAATTTGGGCCAGATGTTCCCAAACCTGATGGACAAAGGCCTCAAGTCTGGTCTGAATATTTGTTTGTTCCTGACCATCAAAGGCAAGATGTAAACACGGGAATACGCCCTTCTCCCGTTGCACACGGGTAAGAATAGCCTGGGTGATAGTACCAGGCATACAGGTAAAGGGCATGACATTAACAATCCCAGCAGCGCCTTTACGCAGTAAGTCAATGGTTTTTCCAATTGTTAATACGGCTTCTCCTTCAAAGGCAGGATGCAAATAGGGTTTGGCCCAATGTAAAAGTTGCAGAATAATTGGTTCATGTGCATGTCTCAAAAATGATTTTACCCGGTTTAGGAAACGCCATTCTTCTTTGTGTTGGATAAGGGTAGTGATAAGGAGACGCAAGAGTCGCTTTACATATCGTTCTCTCCAGGCCCGAATTAACGCCGTGTGATTAGTATAAAAAATCCATTCTCCCATCGGTGGCAACCAAACCTCCACACCCAGTTCCTCCAACCGTCGCACTAGATTTTCGTTAGCAAAGGGATTACTCCGTAAATAAATTTCTCCCACTACTCCCACTATAGGTTTGGGAGGTATGTCACTCCGTATCTTTTGGAACTCGCTTACTGCCTTTTGCAATAACGGCAAGGGCTCTCTTTTCTGTCTCAAATATCCACAGAGTTCTTGTAAGTATGTCTGATAAATCTTGTCTGTCTCTCCAGGAGTTATTTCATAAGGCCGGGTTTGGCGAAGTAGTTTTTCTAGGACATCCACAGCCACCAGTCCCCGCCAAGCCCAGAGGATAAAATCGTTCCCAATCATCCCCAGTTTTTCATAGTGTTCTCCATTTTGATTTGGCGAAAAGATAGGAATTTCATGGTAACCCAGTTTGTCCAGCACCCGACGATGAAAATGGGCATATTGGCCAAACCGACAAGGGCCACTACCTGTAGGCATAAAGAAGGCTGTATGCTTGGGGTCAAAATCTGGCTGAGATAGGACTTTCAGCATGTCGCCTGCTGTAAGAAGACAGGGATAGCATTCTTTGCCAGAAACAACCTGCCTTCCCAGCATCAAACTTTCTTCATCTGAAGGCGAGATTACTTTTGCTCTCACGCCACATCCTTCAAAGACCGCGGCCAGGGCATAGGCATGGTCACACATATAAGGGATGTATACACAGGTATCACGGTAGTTGTCTTTAAATACAAAATGACGTCTTTGGGGATTACCAGTGCAAGTCTTCCCTTTAATGCTATCTAAAAAGGCCTCTAATCTGGTAACTATACCTGCATCCGCACTGTGTTCGTCTATTTCTATTTCTAAAAATGGTTTTTCTCCTAGCTCTTCTTTAAAGAAATGGAGGATAAACGAGTCTGGCCCACAGGCGAAGTTCGTAATATACACTGGATATAGTTTGGGATGTTGAGAAACAAGGGCCGCTGCACAAAGAATATGCTGACCGTAACGCCAGTACATGTTTTTTAATGTTTCAGTAACCTCTACCTCTTCCAAAGGAAGGGCATCTAGAGGTATAACCGTAACTCCACGCTGGGCCAATTTTTGCGGAATGCGCAGATTAACACCACTATCAAAACTATTATAAGCACGGCCAACAATAGCAATAGCCAGTTCATCTTCTTTTAAACTTGCCAGTACCTCCTTGGCCTTTTGCTTTAAAGCTTTTTCAAAACTTCTCTGGGCTAACTCTGCCTTCCCCCATGCCTTTTTCACTGCTCGGGGAGAGATTTTTAAGGCCTTACTTAAATTTTTCACACTCTTTTCATAATACCAGCCCGACCGTCCCAGATAGATAACAGGATGAATAAACTCCACCCCTTGCTTCTTGAAATCAAAAGCAGCCTCAAACATATAGGGTAACCCTTGAACATAAGGACAAATCATTCCCCATTGCAGGCCTGGATGGCGTGAGGGTAAATCAATAACATTAGGGAAGAAAATTCGCTTATGTCCATTTCTTAAAAGCAAAGCCACATGTCCATGGGCAACCTTCACCGGATAGCATGTTTCGGCTAACACAAATTCTATCCCGGCCTGAATGGTCTGCCTTGTAGTTGGAAAAGAAACAACCACCTTAAAGCCAAGTTCTTTAAGCAAAGTGGCAAAAAAAGGCAGATAATCCTGCATGAAAAAGGCAAAAGGAATGGCAATCTCTCCTTTGTCTTCACTAGAAGTATTTTCATCCAAACCAGAAAAGTGAAAAAGCAATTTTTCTCTTTCTGCTACTAAGTTTGGAGCTGAGGTAACCACTTTGCTGCCAACTTCATATTTCTCACACCTTCCACCGTAATAAAAGGTCTCTTTGTGCCCCTCAATAACTACCTTTTTAATTTCACATTGATTAGGACAACTCTTACAGATAAAACTGCTAACTTCATAGTTGACATGAGCCAAATCAAAGCCTTTAAATTTGCTTTTTTCCCAGTTTCTCTCTTGTCTGGCCAGAAGAGCAGCCCCGATGGCCCCGGTAACTTCATGGTGGGGAGGGACGATAATAGGTTTACCCAACAGTTGTTCAAAAGCAGCGACCACACCTTTGTTGGCTGCCACACCTCCCTGGAAGAAAACATGGTCACCTATCGGTCGCCCTTCTACCACCTTATTGAGGAAATTGTAGGCAATAGCATAACAAAGTCCGGCAACCAAATCCTCTTTTGGTACACCTTTTTGTTGAAAATGAACTAGATCGGATTTCATAAAGACGGTGCAACGTTCGCCCAAAGGAGCAGGTTTTGAAGCAGAAAGGGCCAGTTCGGCAAATTCCTTGTAAATAGACATTCCCAGACTGTCAGCTTGCTCTTCTAAAAACGAGCCTGTACCCGCCGCACATGCTTTATTCATTTGAAAATCTACAATAACTCCATTTTTTAAGCGGATAAATTTAGAGTCCTGTCCTCCTATTTCTATGATGGTGTCTACCTTTGGGTCTATAGCCGCAGCGGCCGTAGCCTGGGCTGTAATTTCATTTTTGACCACATCTGCTCCTACAAAGTCGCCAACTAAAAATCGGCCCGAACCGGTAGTAGCCACCCCTAGGATATCTACCTTATCTCCCCATTCTGTCCCTAGTTCCTTTAATCCCTGCTTTACCGCTTCAAGGGGTCTGCCTGCAGTCATTAAATACCTTTTAGCCAACACCCCTCCGCCTTCATCTATCAAAACCAGGTTAGTGCTGACAGAACCTACATCTATGCCCAGATAAACGGGCATTTGGGTTGCCCTGACCTCAGCTAGGGTTGAGGGATTTAGTCTAGATTGGGCCAATTTCAAAGGTAAATAAAAATGTTTTACTTGCTTTTCTTCGGCAATGGCTTGTTCTAATTTGCTTAAACCAGGGAAACGATAGTCCTCTTTTTGTCGTTCTTTGGCATCCAAGGCCGCCCCAAGAGCACCCATGGTAAGGTAGTGTTCGGGAATAATCAGTTCTTCTGGTTTTAGACGCAAGATGTCGCGAAAGGCTCGCCGCATACCTAAATTGGCCGCCACACCCCCCTGGAAGGCAATAGGTTTATGAAATGGTTTTCCCCGTCCAATGTTACTGCGTAGGTTGCGGGCCAAAGCATAACAAAGACCAGCCACGATTTCGGCTAAAGGTGTCCCCTCTTGTTGAAGGTGAATCATATCGGACTTGGCAAAGACAGCACACCTACCGGCAATACGGGGAATGTGTTTTGCTTCCAGAGCCAAACGGCTGAAATCTTCTATTTTCAGGCCTAAACGATGAGCCTGTTGATCTAAAAATGCACCTGTGCCGGCTGCACAAAGGGTATTCATGGCAAAGTCAACAATCCGAGGCTTACCGTGTGTACCCGGAGCCAGAAAAATGAGTTTGCTATCTTCCCCTCCAATCTCAATGACTGTTCTGACCTCTGGATGGAAAAGAACAACAGCTTTACTATGGGCAATAATTTCGTTAATAAACTCGCCCCCTAAAAGGGGTAAAAAGGTCTTACCTCCTGAACCAGTAAAGGAAAGAGCACTAATTTCTTTTAAGGAAAATTTATTCTCAATCTCTTTTAAAATCTCCCTGACGGTGCGTAAGGGCTGGCCATAGGTTCGGCGATAATCTTCAAATAAAATCCGTGCCTGCTCGTCCAGAATGGCCGTACAGGCACTAGTAGAACCTACGTCTATACCCAAATATAATTTAGCCATGGCTTTTACCTACATAATACCTCTTATCTACGTGGATATAAGTTTGAATTAAACCTGTCTTTTGCAACTCGTCCACAATTTTAATCGCCGTATTTATGTGTATGCCTAAGGCGTCGGCAATGTCTTTTAATGTGCACGGACGCCGGGTAAGCATAGCCAGAATACGGCTTTTTAAATCTGCTAAAGAAGGTTGAACTTCTATGTGACGGCTAAACTGAACGACAATTTCCGCCTTGGGCCCTAAAACTTGCCTGATTTTTTCTAATTCTGCTTCAGTTAGAGGTTTAATTTCGCTTTCTGCAGGCGGCCGCACAACTGTATTTAAATGGATCTTTTCCGGAGCAATCTCTTGTAGCAACACCTGCATGGCTTCTATTTCCTTTTCAGTGTCATTTATGCCCCTGACAAAAAGAATTTCCAGCCATATCTGTCCAGTATATTGTTGTCTAAAGTCTTTGAGGCCCTTAATAACAGTGCCTAATTTTAAGTGAGGATGAGGGCGATTTATCCGTTGCCAACTTTCTTCAAAAACGGCATCTAGAGAAGGTAAAATCACATCTGCCTGCAGCAGGGCTTTGGTTACTTCTTCTTGCCAGAGTAAAGAACCATTCGTCAGAACAGCCACTGGTGCTTTTTTAAAAGCCTTCGCCCCTTCAATAATTGTCCCCAGGTTAATATTTAAGGTTGGCTCACCTGAACCTCCCAGCGTAATAAAGTCTACCGGTGGATGCCCTTTATCGGCAAAAAAACTATCTAACTCTGTCAAAATAGCTTCTGCACTTACGTAGGGTGATCGCTGAATAGTTAAATGGCTGGTCTTGCCCAATTCACAATAGACACAGTTGTAGCTACAGGTCTTAAAAGGCACTAAGTCCAACCCCAACGAGAGTCCTAAACGACGAGATGGCACAGGCCCAAAGATGTACTTCATTTAAAACACCCCAACTGGCAACCACAAATTTTTAATTTCAACTCATTACACAAACGTCCAATAACGATAGGTTTGACATTAAATTGTTGGGCTACTGCCAGGCAATCAGGACACCTAACCCTACCATCTTGGGAAATGGCCAAAAGGGCCTTCTTGATTTCTCCCTCATTTTGTTCTTGCATAATTATCCTCCAATTTTATAATATCTTCCTAGAAAATGAAATTTGAGCAGTAAAAATCCCTTCTTTTAGGTCGTTAATTTTTTGCTTTGCCATCATTCTTTACATTTTAATTTTACTCTATTTCTACCTACCTTTACAAGTATTTTCTTTTCCGTTTTATCCTAATCTGGTTATAGCTCAGCAAATCAGACGTCAAAGCTAATCTATTCTGTATAAAATGTGGGCTATGATAAGGAGTTTTCTTTTGGAGCCATCTGAGAAAGAGAAGCAATTTTAAAAAACTCAACTTATTTTGGCAAAATGATGATAAATTTTGTTCCCTTTCCTAATTGACTTTCTACTTTAATCTCACCTCTATGGAGTTTGACAATGTGTTTGACAATAGAAAGACCCAATCCAGTGCCCCCTGTTCTGCGACTACGGGATTTGTCGACCACGTAGAAACGTTCAAAAATGTATGGGAGATGTTCTGAAGGAATGCCTAGACCTGTATCGGCCACGATAATTTTAATGTATTTATGGTCAGATGGTGTAATGGTGATAGAAATACCACCTTTTTCGGTGTATTTGATGGCATTGTCAATTAAATTAATAAAAAGCTGCTCCAGTTTAAAGGCATCTACTCGGATTGTTTCTGCCTGAGGGGTAATATTTATGGTCAAAGTTAAACCTTTTCTCCTGAGCCGGGAAGAAAAAAACTCTTTTATCTCTGCCAGCAACTGAGAAAGATTGACTGTCTCTATATGGAGCTCGCTGCTTTTTGTCTCAAGGGCGCTTAGGGTAAGCAGGTCCTGCACAATGTTACACAGCCTTTCTGTATGGCGCCTGATAATTTCCAGATAATGCTTCTTTTGAGCATCATCTTCCTCTTCCAGCAAGGTTTCTATAAACCCTTTAATGGCTGTAAGGGGAGTCTTAAGCTCATGGGAAACATTGGCTACCAGACCCCTTTTCACCCTTTTTATTTCTTTTAGAGGAGTAAGGTCGTGAAGGATAAGCACCAATTTTTTCCTCTTGGGAATAAAAGTAGCACTACAAAGGAAAGTTTTGTTCTTAATGGTAATTTCCTGCAAAAGATATTGCGGTTTTTCTCTTAAGGTCTTTAAAAAACTATTTAAATCTGGCTCCCGCAAAATTTCCCAGTAAAAGCGGTTCTCTATTTGCTCAAAACCAACCATTTCCTTGAAGCTCTGATTGGCCAAAACAATTTGGCCATTCATATCCAGCACGACCAGGGCCGCTTGTAATCCCTCTATTATAGCCTTCAGTTCCTCTCTTTCTAGTGAAAGCTCCTGAAAGAGAAGTTCAATTTGACTAGCCATTTCATTAAAGCCTCTAGCCAGCTGTCCTAACTCATCTTTAGATTCAAGACGCACTCGTGTCTGAAATCTACCTTTGGCAATAGCAGAAACAGCCTGAGCCAAAATTCGGATAGGATGAGAAAATTTACGGGAGAAAAAAAGGGCCAAAAAAGAAGCCAAAAAAGACAAAACCAAAGTTAATTCTAAAAGTCTTAGTCTGATTTGACTTAACAGGTGGTTTATGTCTTCTGCAAAAAGACTAACTCTGAGAATTCCTACCAATTGCCTCTCTTGGTAAACCGGAACGGCAAGATAAAACATGGTCTTGTGCAAAGTGGCGCTAAAACGCAGGGAGGAACCCTTTTGACCCTGCAGGGCCTGTTTCACCTCCGGGCGGTTGGCATGGTTTTCCATTTTTTTAGGATCTCTTTTTGAATCTCCCAAAACAACTCCATTCGGGGCAATGATGGTAATTCGAGCCTGTAGTTTCTTACCTAAATATTTAGCCAGTCGGTCTATAGCTTCATTGTCCTTTTTATACAAATATGGACGAAAACTGTTTTCTATAGCAAAGGCCAGCTTTCCTAAATGTTTTTCTAAATTGTGGAAATAAAATGTCTGGATGGTCTTGAAGGCAAAGAGGAAAATAAGCCCAGACAAGATAAAAATAAGCAATAAATTGCTAAAAAAGAATTTAAAAAAGGTAGAATGCAGCTTTAAACGATTAATTTATGCTGCCTCCCCTTCCTCTATTTTATAACCTATTCCCCGGATGCTTTTAATTAACCGTCCGGCTGTTCTCAATTTCTCCCGCAGGTTTTTGATGTGGACATCAATTGTTCTATCCAAAACTGCCTTTTCCTGGCCCCAAAGGATCTCCAGTAATTGTTCCCGGGTAAATACCCACCCCTTCCTTTGGGCCAGAGTAAGTAAAATTTTAAATTCAGTAGGAGTAAGGGCAATTTTTTCTCCCCCCACAAACACTTCGTATCTTTGGGGATCAATGACAAGTATATTTCCAATTTGGATGAGGGAGGTAGGAGAAGATTGGGCAGTTTGAGCTCTTCTTAACACTGCTTTCACTCTAGCAATCAATTCCCGAGGAGAAAATGGCTTGGTCACATAGTCATCTGCCCCCAGTTCTAATCCCAGCACTTTATCTGTGTCTTCTCCTCTGGCCGTAAGCATAATAATGGGAATATCAGCCGTTTCACGTTGCGTTTTTAAATATTTGCAAATTTCTAAACCATCCATATCCGGTAACATTAAATCAAGCACAATTAAATCGGGTTTCTGAGAAGACAGAGTTTCTAAAAAATCGCTGGCATTTAAAAAGCTTTTTACCTTAAATCCGCTTTTTCCCAAATGTAGACTGACAAGTTCACAGATATCTGGCTCGTCATCCACAATAAAAACCGTCATGATGCGTGATGGGTAATGCGTGATAGGTGATTGGTTGTTATGTATAATTCTGCCCATTTTGCATCTAAGCTTTATTCATTGCACTTCACTCATTACAATCTTTCATCCTGTCCATGTTTTACTATTTCTCCTTTTACCACAAAAATGGTATTTTCAGCAATGTTTGTTGCCAAGTCGGCTACTCTTTCTAGGCTTCGGACAATGCGTGTTAAGTGGGCAAAGACTACACTCATCTCTGGTCTCTTTTTTATTAAATCTACAAACCGATTAATACATTCGTCCCTTAAGTCATCCACCACATCATCCCGTTGGCAGATATCTCTGGCCAGTTTTTCATCTTCGTGAATGAAGGCATTGAGGCTATCCTGAAGCATTTTTAACGCTTCTTCAGCTGTCTGCCGAATAATAGGTTCCACCTCTGCAAAGTTATAGGGCAAGAGATCCACTGCACTCTGAGCAATATTGACGGCATGGTCACCAACCCTTTCCAGATCATAATTGATTTTGATAATCATCAAAATCGTCCGTAGTAGTTTTGCTTCTGGTTGGTATAAGGCAGAAATTTGGGTAGAGAGTTTATCAATCTCAATATCAAGGCCGTTGACCATAGGTTCATCTTCTTCTATTACTTCATGCAGTATGTCTATCTTTTTTCCCATCAGCCCCTGAATACTTTTCTTTAACATGTTTTCTACCAAGGCGGCCTCGGTTAAAAGTAACTCTTTTAAATGATTTAAACGTTCTTTTAACATCCCTTTCTCCTAACCAAATTTACCACTTAAATATTCTTCTGTCCGCTTATCTTTCGGAGCGGTAAAAAGCCTCTCTGTGGGACCAAATTCTATTAGTTCTCCTAGATATAAAAAGGCTGTATAATCAGCTACACGTCCGGCCTGACCAATACTATGAGTGACAATAACAATAGTAACACTCTTTTTTAATCCCACAATGAGCTCTTCAATATGTGCTGTAGCCTTTGGGTCCAGAGCAGAGGTGGGTTCATCTAAAAGCAATACCTCTGGATTCATCGCTAGGGCACGCGCAATGCAGAGGCGCTGTTGTTGCCCTCCTGAGAGAAATGTACCGCGCCTATATAACACGTCCTTTACTTCATCCCAAAGGGCGGTCTTTTTTAAGGCCTGTTCTACGATCTCATCGGCCTTATTTTGAGATAGTTTAATGCCATTTAACCTATATCCAGCAATAACATTCTCATAGATACTCATTGTTGGAAAAGGATTAGGCCGCTGAAAGACCATGCCAATGCGGCGTCTTACCTGGATAGGGTTTAAGGAAAGTAAGTCTGTATTCCTTAATCGGATTTTCCCCTCAATCCTACCTCCAGGAGAAAGCTCATGCAGACGATTAAAACACCGCAACAAGGTCGTCTTGCCACACCCTGATGGGCCCATAATGGCCGTAGCCTTAAATTTGGGAATGGCCATGTTGATGTCCTTTAAGACGCAGTGCTGATCATAATAGGCATAAAGATGTTCAGTGGTTAGAATTTTATCTCCCATTTCCTTGTTCCTATCTTGGCCGCCAGATTAAAAACAAGCACCATTACTGTTAAGACAAAAGACGCCCCCCAGGCCTGACGCCACCAGTCTGGATAAGGGGATGAGGCGTAGTTAAATACCACTAAGGGTAAGGCACTGATTGGTTTAAGGGGATTAAGATTGAGATAAGGGCTACCAAAGGCAGTAAAAAGCAGTGGGGCCGTCTCTCCAGCAATGCGGGCAATGCCTAACAGGATACCTGTTAAGATACCGCTAAATCCTGCTGGTAAGATTACTTTTAAAATTGTGCGATAGTAGGGTACTCCTAGGGCAAGGGCAGCCTCTTTAAGGGAATAGGGAATGAGTTTTAGTGTTTCTTCAGTACTACAAACAATCATCGGAAGCATCATAATGGCCAAGGCGACACTGCCTGCAAGGGCAGAAAAGCTCTTCATTGGCTTTACAACCCAAAGATAGGCAATTACACCGAGCACGATAGAAGGTGTTCCCTGTAAAATGTCTGTCCCCAGACGTAAGAGATAGGCCAGTTTACCAGCCTTTACCTCAGCTAGATAAATACCTGCCCCAATCCCTAAAGGCACGGCCATAAGGGTGGAGAGAACAATTAAGATAATCGTGCCAACAATGGCATTAAATACCCCGCCACCACTTTCTCCTACAGGCTTAGGCAGGTGAGTTAAAAACTCCCAGTTAATGGCGCCAATACCCTGTTTAATGAGATAAAACAAAATAAACAAAAGGGGGACCAAGGAAAGAATAGTAAAGAAAAAGACCAATCCCTTCATAAGCGTGTTAACCAACTTTCGTTTTCTGTAGTTTTCTATCATTTTCCCTACACACTCAGTTTTTCAATGATATATCGTCCGATAATGTTTATAACCGTCGTAACCAAAAACAACAAAAGGGCAATTGCTATCAGGGCTGAGAGATAAACATCACTTGTGGCCTCAGTAAACTCATTGGCAATCACACTGGCCATCGTATTGGCTGGGGCAAAAAGGCTAGTAGGAAACTGATTGTTATTACCAATGACCATCGTTACGGCCATCGTTTCACCAATAGCCCGCCCTAAAGAAAGTAAGATCCCAGCAAAGATGCCAGAACGGGCATAAGGAAAAATGACATGCCGTATGACTTCCCACCTGGTTGCCCCAAGGGCATAGGCGGCTTCTTTGAGTTCAGAGGGCACAAGGCTAATAACCTCCCGCCCGACAGAGGCGGCATAAGGAATGATCATGATGCTTAAGATAAGAGAGGCGGTAAAGATGCCCACACCATAAGGCAGCACGCCCAATTTTATCTCTAACTTTCGCACCAGGGGGACCAGGACAAACAAGCCCCAAAAACCATAAATGACCGAAGGGATACCGGCCAAAAGACTGGTAGTGTTTTGAAAAAAGAGGGCAATTTTGCCGCTGTTAAAGTATTCTCCTAAAAATATGGCGATGGCCAGAGAAAAAGGCAAACTAAAAAGTAAGGCCAAAAAGGAAGTAAGTAAGGTGCCTACCAAAAAAGGCATGGCCCCAAACTTACCTTGCAGGGGATCCCAAAGTCGGTGGAAGAGAAAGCCAAAGCCAGTTGTTCTAAATACAGGTAGCGCATAAAGCACAAGGCTTAAACACATGGCCGCTACTAAGATAACGACTAACCAAGCGCTGAGGGTTAAACTTTTTTCAAATAGCTTATCCCGATTGAATGTCATTTTTGAATTACCTGATTTATTCATTATAATATGGCGTTACATAAGACATTTTAATTTTGCTTACTAAAACAATCTTTTTTAAAAAAAGGATTAAGCTTTTGTTAATTTTCTGTTAAGGAGTTAACTATAAGCAAAATGAGCTGGATTAAAATAAGTTTAAGTCTGTTTCATTCAAAGTTCTATCAATTCCGATAAAGAAATCTAGCGAGTGTATTCTTCTGTTTAGAGTGTCATAAATACGGTCTTCTATAGCTTCCGTAGCTCTTTCTTCTTTAGTAGGCATAACCGTTGTAGCTTCTAATAAAAAGATAGATCTGGGTGCCTCTTTTGTCCCACTTTAGGATGAATTTCTACTCCAAAGCCAAGTTTCAAAAGCATGTTATAAAGATAAAGTTCAAAAAATGCCGAATAAAAGCTCCAATCATCAGATCGCAAGCGGTTTCTGAAATCTTCTTTTTCTTCATCAGGATATTTGCTAAACCACTCCTCGTAAACCTAATTTAGCAAGCTTTTCATTTTTTTAACTCAATCTGTCTTTTAACAATTCGCTTAATTTTATCAGATAATATTATAAAACTTTCTTTACTGCTTACGCTAAAACCACAGCCTACACAAGTCCATTTGTACTTTTTCCAAAAGAAAAAATTTTTTCTTTTTCTTGCAAGTCTGTTTTACAATGTGGGCATCTAGAGGGTATGACTAAATGTTTTTCGTAGTT
>JAGHCL010000033.1 GCA_021160485.1 Candidatus Desulfofervidaceae bacterium | reverse complement strand
TTGGTGTTTAGATCAAATTACAAAGTGGATTGTGATCAGACATCTTGAACCCTATAAAGAAAAAATCAAAATTGGGCCACTTTTAAACATCATTCACATTCGCAATTCCGGCATTGCCTTTGGTCTCTGGGCAGGAGGAAATAGTGGAAAACAGATATTTTTTATTATATTTACTCTTGTTGCCATTATGGCTATCCTTTACTACCTTTACCGTGAAACCAGACTGACTCTCCCTAAAACCTGGGGGTGTGGACTTATTATAGGAGGAGCCCTAGGGAATTTAGCTGATAGAATTATTTATGGCAATGTAATAGATTTCATTGATTGCCATTTGGGAGGTTACCATTGGCCAGCTTTTAATATTGCAGATAGTGCCGTAACTATTGGCACGATACTCTTGTTTTTCCAAATTTATCAGGAGAGAAGGTAATGCACCCTATCCTTTTTCATCTGGGCCCTCTTACTATTTACACTTACGGCTTCTGGGTTGCTATTGGCTTTTTTGCTGCCTTGGCTTTCATTTTGAGTGAAGCCAAACGCGAGCAGATTTCCCCTTCTATCATTTCTGATCTGGCTTTTTGGTGTGTGATGTCCGGTATTTTAGGTGCACGGTTACTCTATGTTTTCTACAACTTTTCCTATTTTTCACAACATCCTCTAGAAATCCCTGCCCTCTGGAAAGGAGGATTGGTCTTTATTGGGGGTGTTTGTCTGGCCTTGCTTTCTGGAGTTATTTATGTCCGTCGTTACCATCTTGACTTTTGGCAACTGGCTGATTTAATTGTCCCTGGCCTCGCCTTAGGCCAAGCATTTGGACGTATCGGCTGTTTTTCGGCTGGTTGCTGTTATGGAAAACCAACCCATGTGCCCTGGGCAGTGGTGTTCAAAGACCCATTCTCTCTAGCTCCTACGGGCATTCCTTTACACCCAACTCAACTTTATCACAGCTTAGCCTGTTTTGTAATCGCCTTCATTTTGATATGGATTCGGCGTCGGTATTTCACTGCCAGGCTTCTCAACCCTACTATTAAATATGGACAAGTATTTGGGTTATATCTTACCCTGCACAGTATCCAAAGATTTATCATAGAATTTTTTCGCGGTGACCAACGACCCGCAATACTAGGCACATTCTCCTTTACTCAACTCCTGGCATTAATCCTGGCATTAGCGGGAGTTATAATCTTTATAGCTCGGAATAAAAAATCATGAAGAAAGTCTTAGCCATATTTTCGGGGGGATTAGACAGTCTCCTAGCCGTTTGCCTTATTCGGCAACAGGGGTTTGTGGTAGAAGGAGTGTATTTTGAAACTCCCTTTTTCCCGGCCGAACGGGCTCGCCAAAGTGCTAAACAAATTAACCTGCCTTTAAGCATCGTTGACATCACCGGGGAGATGTTAACCATCATCAAAAACCCCCGTTTCGGCTATGGAAGTGGTTTAAATCCTTGTCTGGATTGTCACCTCCTTATGTGCAAAAAGGCATGTAAGATTATGCAAGAAAAAAGATATGCCTTTATTATTTCTGGCGAAGTGTTAGGACAAAGGCCTCTGTCTCAAACAAAAGAGGCGATGTTAAAAATTACCAAAGAATGCCCCTGTGGGGACTACGTATTGCGTCCTTTAAGTGCCAAACTTCTTCCTCCTACCAAGGCTGAACAAGAAGGTTGGATAGATAGAAATCAATTATTAGATATAAAAGGGCGTTCCCGTGCATATCAAATAGAGTTGGCAAAAAAATTCGGAATTAACGATTATCCTGCACCTGCAGGAGGGTGTCTACTTACAGATACTATCTTTGCAGCCAGACTAAAAGATCTATTAGTCCATCAAGAAAAAATTAACAGACGAGATTTAGAATTATTAAAGCTTGGCCGACACTTCCGCTTAAATGAAGTCACCAAGGCTATCGTGGGCAGAAATCAAAGAGAAAATGAAATTTTAAAGAGGTTAAGCCTGCCTGAAGATACCGCATTAGAAGTGATAAACTACCCTGGGCCTTTTGTCTTAATTCCTTATGGCGGAGACTTTGCAGGAGAGGAATTGGCCAGCATCTTGGCGGTGAGTTATAGCGACGCCCCTAAAGGTAAACCTGCAATCATTTTTATTAAACAAAAAGGTAAAGTAAAAGAAGTTAAAGCCCATGCTTCCCCCAAGGAAGAACTACATAGATATCTAATTAAGAAACGAAGAATTATCCACTAAAAGTGGGTTTAGTTATATGAATTATAAATACTTGTTTCTTTAAAGTTGGAAAGGTAAATGTAAAATACCTTATCCGAAAATCAATCGCGGATTTTGGAAACTCCCGAAATTCAATTTCAATAAAAACTTTATTAATATTGCAAAATAGGGCAGATAAAGTAATCTTGCTTTGCCGGTAGTATAGTGGATGACATACAGTAGACAATGAAAGATGAATAGTGATTAGCGAATGATGGCTAGGCTTAATTAAATGCTAGGTTTAGATATAAAAAAAATGGCGGAGAGAGTGGGATTCGAACCCACGGTGGGGTGATTAGCCCCACGCTCGCTTAGCAGGCGAGCGCCTTCAGCCGGCTCGGCCATCTCTCCGCGGAGCTTTTCTGACATGATTTACACAATTTTTTCTGGCGGAGGGAGTAGGATTCGAACCTACGGTCCCTCTCGGGACAACGGTTTTCAAGACCGCCGCCTTCAACCACTCGGCCATCCCTCCAAGCATATTAACTTTTGACTATAACAGGCCTTGCCTTGATAGTCAAAAATTTTCATCCCGCCACCAGAAGAACTGATCCTGCTACCTTTTCAGTTACTTTGCATCTTTCACAGGGAATATCTCAATTTTTGCTGCCTTTTTCAGCTTCTGAACGTAGTTGCTTACTTCTATCCGGGTTTTTTCCCGCACCAGATTCTTCCTGATCCTGTTTTTCACGTCCTTGTAACTATATGTGCTCGCAGGCTTTTTGTCTGTGACTTTGATCAGATGGTACCCGAACCGGGTCTCCACAACGTCGCTCAATTCACCCACCTTAAGGGCAAATGCGGCATCTTCAAAAGGTTTGGCCATCTGTCTTCTCCCGAAATAATTCAGGTCCCCGCCCTTGGCGCTGCTGGGACACTGGGAAAATTCCCTGGCAAGCGCGCCGAAGTCTTCGCCCTTTACCAGCCTCTTCCGTATCTTTTCAATTTTTTCGCGTGCTTTTGCTTTATCCTTTTCATTTGCCCCGGGTTCAACCTTGATCAGAATATGGCTCGCCCGAACCTGCCCCGGTTTTTTGAAAAAGTTTGTATGGCTGTCGTAATATGCCTTGATTTCTTCTTCGGTAACCTCCACTTTCCCTAAGGTCTTTTTATCTAAAAAACGCTGGATAGTTATCCCCCTTCTTATCTGCGATTTCATGACGGTTTCGGTGAGTTTCATCTTATTTATGGCATTCTTGAACTCGGCTTCAGTGGGAAATCGTTTTTTCAGGGTCTCAAGCTGTGCGCTGACTTCTGCCTCGTCAACTTTGGTTCCCACCTTCCGGCTTTGCTGATAAAGCAACTCAATGTTGATAAGGTTATCAAGGACTTTTTTTTCAAGTTCCTGAAGCTGTGAGGGAGAGATCGGTTTTCCCATGCTCGAAAATCGCTGCCGGACACCGCTCATCTCCCTGTCAAAAGTTACACGTGAGACCACTGATCCGTTAACCAGCGCAACTTTATCTTCTGAAGGCTGAGTCTCTTCAGCAAGTGCCGGCATGACAATCCATGTCAGAACCAGACCCACTATAACCAACAAAAATAATACTCCATGTCGTTCCTGCATTAAATTTCTCCTTTCGATACAATCCTCTCCCGCATCAGACGTATGGTTTTTTCATAATCATCACTGTGATAAATAGCCGAACCCGCCACAAACACATTCGCGCCTGCCGAAGAAACCGTACCGATTGTTTCCGGACCAATGCCTCCGTCTACTTCGATCTCAATGTCCAAGCCCCTTTTATCAATCATGTCCCTCAATTTTTTTATCTTGGGGATCACCTCCGGTATGAATTCCTGACCGCCAAAACCCGGGTTGACCGTCATCAACATAACCATATCAAGATCGTCCAACTCATATTCCAGGCAATCTAAGGACGTGGCAGGATTCAGGGACACGCTGGTCCTCGCTCCTTTTGCCCTTATATACTGAATCGTCCGGTGGAGGTGTTTAAGG
>JAGHCL010000012.1 GCA_021160485.1 Candidatus Desulfofervidaceae bacterium | reverse complement strand
GATTTAAGCTCTTCCATATAGCCTCCTAAGGAAATGGGCTCGTCAGGTAAAATATATGTTATTTCGTTCCGGGTAAGGGGATAATACTGTTCTCCTAATGGAGAAACAAGAGGCGCATTTTGCCAAAAAGGTTTTAAACTTAAACGTGAAGTGAAAAGAGGAATACGGGCATATACCATGAGGATCAAATCTTGGGCAGGCCAATGTTTGACAATATTTTTTATGGTCTGCCGGTCCAGTTCTATAGAAAGCGTCAGAAAACGAATTCCTAATTCTTTTAAGGTTCGCAAAGAAAGATGGTTAGCAATATTAAAGGTATAATCGGCACTCAGGATTAAATCCTTTCTTTGAGGCAAGAGGGAAAAATGACTGATGTTACTTAAATGCCATCTTTTAAATCCAAGTTGTATTAATTGTGGTACTGCTTTGGCAAAAAAGGAAAGCTGAGTAGGTAAAATAACAGGAGGAAGACTTAAAGTTATTTGAGGATGTTTGCGTAAAAGCCTCTTTACATGATGCATCAATTGGGGATAGCTTTGCATGTTGAGAGCTAATAGCGGGATGGTCTCTGGAGGAAAGGTGTGGTCAAGGAAATAATCTACTTGCTCATGGCGTATCCACCAGGTGACTCTTTTTACTTTTCTTCTAGGTAAGGCTAGGCCTTGGGCATAAATCCATTGCCATAAACGTTTCTTTGCAGCCGAACTAAGTTTGAAAGCTGCCGGAGATACCTCTTGTTCTAGACGCTTTTTTAATTTCTTATCTGATTTTCCGATACCCAATATCTTACTGAACACCCGAAACAGTAGATAACCAGGTTCTACCTTTCCAGGAGCATTAACAACCGTCATGTTATCTAGCTTTTCTACAGTTTTTACTTTCCAGGCTATTCCTTTACCTAGGGTTTCACTCTGTGCTCTGAGTCTATCCCCTGATTTGATCTCTATTTCAGAAAGAAAATAAATTTTATCGTCTTCTTTTTGTAAAACCCGCCCTGCATATACCCCAAAGGCACCAGGGAGCTCAGGATTAAGCACATCTTTGGGTCTGGGAGAAAGAAAAAAACCAGTTGTAAATTGTCTACCTCCGGCTTGTTCTATTAGAGACCTGGCGTAATCAATGGCAGCTTGTGTTTCTTTCGGGCTGGCATCACGCATCAGACGATAGGCCTCAACCACGGCTGCTACGTATTCTGCGCTTTTCATACGTCCTTCAATCTTGACCGAGTTAATACCTAGTTCCTTTAACCGGGGTATAACCTCCAGGGCACATAAATCCCCGCAAGAGAGGAAATAACCCTTTTTCTTTCCCCATTGATAAAGAAAGCGACATGGTTGTCTACATCTTCCCCTTAGGCTGCTTTGTCCTCCTAAATAGCTACTGGCCAGACAAAGACCCGAATAAGTAAAACAAAGGGCTCCATGGACGAAGATTTCTAGTTCTACCGAAGTGTTATTTTTGATAAAGGCAATTTCATCTAAAGTAAGCTCTCTTGCCAATACAATCCGCTTAAAACCCATTTGAGCTAGCTTCTGGGCTCCAATTAGGTTGTGGCAGTTCATCAAAGTACTGGCATGAAGGCGCAGATGAGGGAAACGTTGCTTTAATAACCAGAAGACTCCCAAATCTTGAATAATCAAGGCATCTGGTTTTATTTGGCTTAGAGCTAGGGTGATATCTATTAACTCCTTGAACTCGGTTTCTTTCACAAGACTATTTAACGCTACAAATATCTTTTTCCCCTGTTTGTGAGCATAAGGCACCATGTAGCTCAATTCATTCAAACTAAAATTGTGGGCATACGCCCTGGCACTAAAGGCCTTAAGTCCTACATAGATAGCATCTGCGCCGTTTTCCAAAGCAGCAAAAAAAGATTCAAAATTACCAGCGGGTGCAAGAATTTCCATCCAATTACTCCTTAACCATCTCCACAACTTTTATCAGCTTTCCTAACAGGTAATGGAAAAAACGCTCTCCTTTTTCCCTACTTGCTGCCTGGGGATTACCCCAGATACCTGTTGGCCAATATTTTCTTTTTTCTTTAACCAAAAGAAACTTAGGAAAATAGGGATAGTCCTCTTTGGGAAACTCTTTTACCCATTGAGGGCGTAAGTAAAGCATGAGTGAAGTTTCCAATTCACCAGCATGACTGTCGTTTTCTGTCTCAAGTTTTAAGTCTTTATCTACCAAATCCAAGATGCTCACGACTGCTATTCTTTTTACTACATTTTCTTCTACTAGGTCTTCTCCTGCTTCTTTTAAAGCAGCCATATGGATAGTGCCAGCATGGCCAGAAAAAAGGACAAACCGTTGGCATCTCTGCCTGACAAACCCTTTAATAATGTCCTTAGCTAATCTTCTTAGGACGGAAGCAGAGATGGTGATTGTGCCAGGATGTTCCTTGGTGCTCCGGCACACCCCGTAGTAGACAGGTGGAGCTACCAATGCCTTGGTTTTTTCCCCAGCTGCTATGGCCAGCTCATAGGCGGTAGTGGTATCTGTAGCCAAGGGCAGGTGAGGGCCGTGTTCTTCAATAGAGCCAAAAGGAATGATAACGACACGTCCCCTTTCTTGTTCAAATTCAAGCATACTTATAGCTTCTATATACATAATCACTCCCTTAGTGAAGGTATAATCAGTTATCAACAGCGGGTAATTGTTTTAGAATTTATTCATAGATAACATCCTTACGGGTATATTAGCCGAATTTTTTAGAATAAGCAAT
>JAGHCL010000151.1 GCA_021160485.1 Candidatus Desulfofervidaceae bacterium | reverse complement strand
TTCATGTTCATAATAATATATAAGATATTCTTCCAAAGACATTTCTTCATCTTCAGATTCTCCGGTGTTTAAATAGTCAAGCTTTTGAAAACTGTAAGCCCTAAAAATGATGGCTTTTCCTAAATTGTTCTTTAAAAGCCTTTTTCCTTCTTCTGCTCGGCTTTTGGTTAGACACTCTAATACACACCGATTTTTATTAACTTTTATAATTCCTAGAATATTTTCTTTATCCGCAGCCAACCAGGTGGCTACGCAGTCACTACTTTTCTGGACTTCAATTTGAAAATGAGGACTGTTTTGAAGAAAGGAGAGAAGGGTATCTTTTTGGAGAACATCAAAATAAGCTCGAGTTAATAAAAGAGATTGTTTCTTAAAATCAACAAATTTTACCCATAAATGGAGAGATGAGTGATCAACCATAGCCTTGTATTTCCCTCGCTAAGGGCTTATAACACATTTTTAGAAATGAGTAAATAGGATATTCAAAAATTTACTTGGAGCCTCAGTAACCCGTGATTGACAAGAATTTTCGGAATTTCGTTCACCATCCTGCCATTTTGTTGGAATACTCAGGTTTAAAAAAACTCCAGAATACCCTATTGACCCCTATCCTGCTTGTCTTTATATTACAGTTTTAGTGAAAAAAATGGAGGCTAATATGGAAGATTTTTACCAATTTGCTTTAGAAGTTGCGCACAAGGCCGGCGAAGAAGTAATGCGTTTTTTCTTTAAACCACACCAGATTTCTTACAAAGGCGAGATAAATTTGGTGACAGAGGCCGATTTGGCCAGTGAACGTCTCATTAAAAAAAGTATTTGTGCCAAGTATCCTCAACATGCTATCTTGGCCGAAGAAAGTGGGCTCAAAGGGGGAGAAGAAATTGATATAAGGTGGATTATTGACCCCCTGGATGGGACGACCAATTTTGCTCATGGGCTGCCCTGGTTTTGTGTTTCTATTGCCCTAGAAATAAAGAAAGAGATTGTATTGGGGGCAATATACAGTCCTGTGTTAAAGGAAATGTTTTCGGCCCTGAAAGGGCATGGAGCTTTTTTAAATGGTAAACCTATAAAAGTATCTCAGACGCAAAAGTTAATTAAGGCCTTACTGGCAACAGGTTTTCCTTATGATGTCCAACAACATCCAGAGCCAGTAATGACACGGTTTCACCGCATGATTATGCATGCTAGGGGTATTCGTCGGGCAGGTTCAGCCGCGTTGGATTTATGTTATGTTGCCTGTGGACGTTTTGACGGTTTCTGGGAGGAAAGGCTGCATCCCTGGGATACGGCAGCTGGGGTGTTAATCGTGCAGGAGGCCGGGGGGAAGGTATCTGATTTTACAGGACGTCCCTATTCTATTTATGAAAAAGAAATTTTAGCTACTAATGGATTTTTGCATGAAAATATGTTAAGAGTTTTACAGATAGATGGAGATAGGAGAGAATAATGAAAAAAATGAAAGTTAAACTTATTAAACAACAGGCTTTAGAAGGGCGGTTGCATTGCTTTGGTGATTTTGATGCAAATGACCCCATTTGTTTGAAATATTGTGCCTTAAATATAAATTGTGCTATTGCTAGACATGATTATTTTACCTTTCAGGTGATGAATGAATCTATTGCTTCCTTTATGAGGTTTAACAAACATGATTAAAAAAAGACTGACTTTTACTTTAATTTGTCTATTTTTTTTCTGTTTAAGCATTGGGTGCGGGCGTAAACCCAAAGCCACTCCTTTATTTCCGGAGACCTTGCCCAATTTACATTTGATAAAATTAATTAAAGGAGAAGAAGCAAAGAAAGAGGTAAATAGGCTTCATGGCAAGGAAATCCCTGTGAAAGATGCCTGGGTAGCCTATTATCGTGGTGCCTTCTTTGAGGGTAATTGGAATGAGGCCACGATTTGGATTTCAGAGGCCTTTAGTTTAGAAGAAGCATCCAAGCAAACTAAAATCATGATGGAAAAGATTATTCATAATCCCAGAAGCCCTTTTTATAATGTAAAAGTCATTACTACTCCGCAATGGAAAATGTATATCTTCTGGGGCATGGGCAACGAACATGCCGTTTTTCAAAAGCAAACAATGGTGTACTGGATTAGCGCTACCCCTGAAGTATTTGATGGGGTATTAGCATATTATAAATAAAATAAATAACTTTACGTCAATTTTGCTCAACCCCTAAATCCGCGTTTGCGAAGAGTAAACCATCGTAACTAAGACTCCGCCCAGAGGCTCAGAAGTAGAGAGAGTAAAGAGGCTTCTAGGTGTTTTACAAGACAGTTGTAACAACCGTTTAACTCTATTCCCAATTGCACATTTCCCGGTAAGGACAATAATTACAATCCAGAGAAGTTTTGGGTAGCCAGTCTTGGGTGGGATCAAAGATTTTACTTAAGATGTCTTTTAGCCAGGCTTCAAATTCTTGCATATATGCAAAAGGATTCTTTTTAAAGCTAAGGTAACAGTTGTCTTTTATCTCAAAGCTTTCTTTTAAGTCATAAAAAGCCAGTGTCTCGCATTGGTCATAAGTAATTGCAAATTTTTTGTGTAAAAGAAACAGGTAAAAAGGTAATTGTATCCCCTTAAAGTTTTCTCCAATCTCACATTGCTTGGGGCTGGGTGCCTGTCCGGTTTTGTAATCTATGATCCTAAACACTCTTCCTTTTCTATCTATGCGGTCAGGGATGCCTTTTAGACAAACTACCCGTGGAGAGTAAGGAACAAGAGAAAATTCTGTTTCAATTTCTTGTTCCAGCCATTTAATTTCTGGCTGCCATCCTTTTTGGAAATCTCGATATTCATTTTTGACAAAAAAACGCAGTTGCTCTTGTAATATCATAATGTCAAGCTTTGCTCCAGGTTGGGAGAATTGAGGCAATCCTTGGAAATACTTCATCACACTTTCACACAGGTATTGATGGAATTCCGTTTCATCTTTTTCCCAGAGGCGTTTTTTATAAATCTCTTTTAAAACTATATGTAAAGCCAGACCCTTATCCTGAGGAGTTAGATGCTCTTTCACTTCTGGTGGGGGCTGAATTTTTAACACATATTGCAAGTAGAATTTATAGGGACAAATTTGATAGGTCAGCAGGGCAGTGGGACTGAATTTTAGTTGCTCCAGACGGGAAATGGTGTGAGTATTTTTGTAAAGAGGCAGGTTGCCTTTTGTATTTGAAGTAGTTTTAACTGATAATTTGGAAATATCGCTTGTCATTATTTGCAGATAAGGCCAGTAATTTTTAATACTTTCTTCTATTGCTTTGATATCTTTACCCTCCTCCCATTCTCTAAAGATCATTGCTTCTAAAAACCGACTTCTTACTCCTCGGGTGGGATCATCTACATAGCTAAGATATGCCCTTTTTGCTCCTTTTATCAAGCGTTCAAAATAATAGCGATAAAGGCCTTCTCTTTCCCGATATGTAGGTAAACCCAAGTGCTGGCGCAAGGCTGTGTTTAAAAACATATCCTTTTCACTATACACCGGAAATGAGCCTTCATTCATATCTGGAATAATGACTACATCAAAGCGAAGGTTTCTTGTTTCAAGAACTCCCATTACCTGAATGGCATTCGTCAGGCGGGCTGGTAAGGGATAGGTTAAGCTTTCTAAATGTTTTAAAACAAATTGAAAATATTGGAGAAAGTTAGGTTCTTGAGCTAGTTTTATCCCCAGTTTATCTAAAGTGGTGAGTTCTTCTAAAGCAGCCCAGATGGCGTTTAACCCTCTAATTTCGCGGTAGTGGGCAAAAAGAGGTTTTAAAGCAGGATGGTTTTGCCAGTTTTCTAATAATTGGCTTATGGTCTGACAGAATATACTAAAAGAACTAACATTAAGCCTTTCCTTTGTCTCTCTAAGGAAAGAAAAAAGGTTATCAGTAACATCTGTTTTTACATAAAGCCAGTTATTTTCTAATACCCGTCTTGACCACCTTTCACATTCTTGGCGCCAGCGGGCCTTTAAAATAGGATGGGCTAAACATTCTAAAAATGGTTTGTAATAAAATCCATATTCGGTTTCTGAAGCAAAGAGGTTATAAAGGTTATACAAAAAACTATAACTTAGGGTGTGTTTTACATCCAATCCCATTGTTAAGTTAAGGTTTTGCTCATTAATATATGTCAAAAGTAGGTTTTTTAGGGCTTCATCTGGCAAGATTATTCCAATTTTATGAGGTTTAATTCCATTAGCCAACGCTTCTTGGATGCCTTTCAGAATAAGACCAATCTGCATGGTGGTGTTAGGGAAGGCCTTGATTTCATGATTAAAAGTGAAAAATTCTGGAATTTCAATCCATTTTATGTCCTTTCTGTGTTTTCCCCAGCGCTTTAGAATGACATTTTGTTGAGGAATAAGACCTTCCGCTTTATCAGCCTGAAAAAAGACAGTCAGTGGCACGTGGCTGTCCAGTTTTTGGAAAAAAGCAGTTTCAGTATGAGTCATGGTAATAGCACCGACAAAATAGACGGCCTTAAATTGTTTTAAAAAATCGACATCTAGCAGGAGGGCTGTTTCTTTTACTACCGGGTCAATAAACTGGTTTTTGTGTAATAGGTCTGTGTAATGTTTCCAGATTGCCTCCAGGATTTCAATATGAGCCTCATAATCTGTGTAAAGAGCATGTTTTTTTAACCTGGTAAACTCGATTCCTTCACGGATAATCTCATCATAAAAACGGAGTAATCGTTTTCCCACGCTAGCGAAGGTCAAAAAGTCCTCTGTCCATGCCTCTTTTTCCTCACCAAAAAGCCTAGAAATATCCAGTTCAACCTGAAAGATGGCTTCTTTTAATAATAAATTTCTCTGCCACTGATTAAGGATTACCCCGGGATATGGACTTAAAGTGGCTTCAGCCAGAAACTCGCTTACTTCGTATAGGCGGGGTAATAACAAAGCTTCTTTACCGGTCAATTCTGCCAGCTGTTGTCCAAAATAAATCTTACTGCGCTGGGTAGGGAAGATGACAGCAATATGACTGAGATCAGTGTGTGCTTTAAGAAGGGTCTGAGCGGCTATTTTTAAGATATCACTCTGAAAAGGAACAGCCAAAAGGTGCATATTGTAACCTCTTGTATCAATTTATAATTCAAATGACCGATAAAAACAACTAGGCTCTTGGAGCTGCATTATGATTACTGTCCAACCTTTTACAATCTAGCAAGCTACTTCAGCTTATGCATAGAAAATGGGTGGAATCGTGGACGGGTTTATTGGGTTAAAGGGGTTAATTCAATCACATTTGCTTCTTTACTTGCTTGTTCTTTCAACCACTCATCCTTTGTGGCTAGAAGGATCTGGCAGCGTTGAGAAAATTCTTTCAGCACTGCCAGCAGGCGCATAGTGCGTTCTTTATCGCAGGTTAAAAAAGGGTCATCTAAAAGAAGGAAAAATCTGTTTTTAGCCATCTCCTGGGCCATGGCTAAACGGGCAGCCAGGTAGAGTTGATCCTTTGTTCCGGTACTTAATGCTTCTACTCCACAAATTTCTTTTCCTTTCCGGGCGAAGAGATGGCCGTCTTGAAAGGACAAGCCATCGTATTGTCCTTGGGTAATGAAGGAGAACCAGTCTGAAGCCTGTTTCTCCAAGATATGCAACAGTTGTTTTTCTACTCGCCTTTCCATTTCCAAAAGGACCTTATACACAAGTAGCCATTCTTGTCGTTCGGTTTTAAGGGCTTCGTATGCGGTTTCTACCTGATAAAGTTGATTTAAGACCTCGGCTTCGCTTTGCCCCAGGGTTTGTAATTTTTCTTTTATAATGCCCTGAAGAGTGCCTATTTCATTGGTAATATTCTCAAGCCTTGATTGCACTTCCTCCAGGGTCGTTTCTGTCTTATCTGCTCCTGCTATTTTATCCGGCACATCTTTAAACTGGGCCAGCTTTCTTTCTAAAACTGCCATTTCTTCTTTAGGGTCAAAAGAAGGGAGCCTATTTTCCAGGGCCTTTAATTGGGCCTGTAAATGTTTTTTTTCTTCTAACTGGTTAAAAAAGATGCTTATAGCACTTACCCCGACCTGGTTTAGTATCTGGACGATTTCTCTTTCTACGGCCTTTAGCTTGTTTGCACATGTCTTCTGTTTAGCGCGAAGAATTTGATACCTTTCTTCCTCTACCTTAATCTCTTCCTTAAAGGCAAGGATCTGTTTATCTAGCATTTCCAGTTGTTGACCAAGCCTCTGTAACTCCTTTTCTATAGAGGTCTTCTCTTTAAGGGCAGCTTGATATGCGGCTATATCCACCACACCTACCTGTTGGCACATTTGGTTTATTGTCTGCGTTATATTTTCTATCTCGCTTATGTATTTTTCTATTTCCTGTTCCAGTGTGTTCAGGTGTGTGTTTTCAAGCTCTAATTGTAATTTACAATGCTCAATTTCCTTTTGATATCTATTGAGCGTCTGTTTTAATCGTTTCCATTTATAGCCCCAGAGTATCATCCAGCCTATACCTATGCCTGCACCTACTAAGGTCCAGGGTTGCCAGAAAGCAGCTACCAGAGAAATCAAAAGCAGACTTCCGCCCAATCCAACTTGCCAGCGACAGCCTTTGTATGCCTTCTGCGTGTGGGCAAGTTGTGTTTCTGCTTGGGTCAGGGATTCTGTGAGGGTGGTAAGCTGTTGTTTATAAGTCTTTAATTTAGTAGCGGCCTTTTCTTTGGCATCTGCTAAATAGGTCTTTTTTTCAGTTAAATTGAGCAACTTCTGGGCATCTTCCTGGTTAAATTGAGCATATTGCTTAGCATGCAAAAACTTTTTTTCCTGCTCTAAATCATAAGCTCTCTTTTCTTGTTCTAATGTTTTTAACCGCTCTTTTTTATCTTCAAGCTGATTTTTAATCTCATTTGATTGTTGTTCTAAATAAATGGCTTCCTGATGCAGACTTTTCTGTTCTTCCTGTAATTTCTCCAGCCTTGTGCCATCTTCTTCGGTAAAGGCAGCCAGAGAGGCGAGTTTTTGTTCCAAAGCGATAATATCCTGTTTTACCTGCAGTGCCTGCTGGCATTGTTTATAGCGTTCCAGTAGAGTGCGTTTTTGATGACTTTGGGTAATAAGTTTTTGTTTTTGTACTAAGATTGCCCTTTCTTCCTCTAGTCTTTTTCTTTCCTCTTCCAATTCCTGCCTTTTTTTCTCAAGGTGCCTGATTTCAAGATATTCTTCCTTTTTTGTTTGCAATTCCTTGAGCATCCTTTCTGTGGCTTCTAACTCCTGATTTAGCTCGCCCGCACGGGTATATCTTTCGCCAAGGCTTTTCAGACTTTTCCCCAGAGCAGAAACTAAACGATTTTTGGCTTCATATAATCCGCTTACATTGAGCAATTTAGCCTTTAAGTTTTCCAGAAACTGTGTTTCCTTAACAAACTCAATTTCGCCCGTGCGCACGAAATAGATATTTTCAAACAGTTCCAGGTCAACCGTTTTTAACCAGGCTGGCCTTTGTTTTTTTACCTCTATTTCCTCTCCTTCAGGCAGCACCAGCCACAGTTTGACCTCACCTTTATACCGCCTCTTACTTTTTATTCGCCTGAAAAAGGCACTTTCTATCGCGTCAAAGATGGTGCTTTTTCCAGCTTCATTAGGGCCATAGATGATATTAAGGCCTGGTTTGAAGGAAAAGGTATGGTCAGTAAAGACGCCAAAATTTTTTAAAACGAGCCTTTTAATCCACATCTTCTACCTGTTTTAACAGACTGATGCCCCGGTAAAATACCCGCTGCCACAGTATCTGGTCTTCTTCTGCCCTTTCCTGACAGATTTCATAAAACAGACGGCTGAGACGATGTTCTTTTACCCAGGTTAAATCTACTGTTTCGTCAAAGAAATTGACTGCTATGCCCTGAGACTGAAAAAGCTCCTGGGCTCGCAAAATAACATCTTTTAAAAATAATTTATTTTTGACAAGTCCACGCAGGGTAAGACGAAGGAAACAGGGAGAAAGCCTTTGGGCCAATGTTGCCAGTTGTTGCTCGATATCTTTTTCTTCTACATCTACGCCCAGTTGCCATTGATAAGAGAGATAAGGACGCTGACAGCCGATTTCTATTGGCTTAATATCCAGACTATGTCCACATTCTATCATAAATATCTGTCTGGGAGCGGTTTCTTTAAAAGAAAGGGGCTCAATACTGCCAGTATAAGCACAATGGGTTTTTCCTACCTGCCAGGATTTGGCATTGTGGTAGTGTCCCAAGGCCAGATAGTCAAAGTCAAGGACTACTATATCCTCTGATACCAGGGGACAATGGATGGCCTGACTCTCACCTAGGTCACGAAAAACATCGGGCAAGGCTACATAGCTGGCATGACAAACTCCAATTTGATACTCACCAGCCGCATCCTTTCTTAATTGCACCATTCTGGGCCCATCAAGTTGAGGAGAGAAAGGGAAGAGGTGTAAGGTGACTTTCCCCAGCGTAACCACCATGTAATCAAACACTACTTTTACACCAGGGAGATTTATACCTGCAAGTGCGTTGCCCCGTCTTAGATCATGATTCCCAGGAATAATAAATACGGTCATGCCTTCTCTGGTTAGTCTTTCTAAAGAGCGGCAGAACTTTTCTTTTACTTCCTTTTCAGCCCGACCATCATCAAACACATCGCCAGCAATAACCAAGACATTTACGCCTTCTTTTTGGGCAACAGTGATAATCTTCTCCCACTGCTTCCAGATGTCTTCTTCTCGTCCTTTCCGCCCTAAATGCAAATCGGCTGTATGCAATAACCGCATACAAGAAATGTAGCAAACCTGAATACCAAAGGCAAGGGAGTTGGGTTAGGACTATAAGATACCGTTGAGAAACACCCAAAATCCGCGATTGATTTTTGAATAAGGGTATTTTAAACAAGGAAATGAGGAAAAATTAAGAGAGAAAGGTAGAAGTTTTATCTCTAAGAAGAAATATCTTACAATAAGTCTTAAAATTAAGTGAAAAATAACCTATTAAAACGCAATTCTCCCTTATTAATAATTCCATACAATAAACAAAGACTCCTTATGAACTATTACAGCAAAATATCCAAATCTTATAGCGAATCTCTTTAAATATAGAATAGGCATAATTTCTGGTAGTCTCCCTATTTCGTGTTGGTGTATAATGGATACACATCAAACGATTGGGGGATAGAAAATGGAACACACACGATTGGTTTTGCCTGGTTCCTTCTGCTGGAACCCAGATTGTCCTGACTACG
>JAGHCL010000159.1 GCA_021160485.1 Candidatus Desulfofervidaceae bacterium | reverse complement strand
ATCATTTTTTGGCGAGAAAAAGTAATACTAAAACTATTCCGAATATACCTTGGGTTTTCAAACATATATACCTCCTTTTGGCTTCTCTTTACTCCCTCACCACTACCCTCACTCTATTTTTATCCTTCCCGCGTGTAATTTCAAACAAAAGCTTATCAAATCTTTCTTTAACTTCATCAATGGTTAAGGGAATGCCATTACCCAGTGTTTCTTTAAGTCTTTTTAAAGATATTTCTGCCTTTTCAATACCCTGAAGGATTTGCTGAAGAGATTTGATAAATGTGTTGGTGATAGGTTCAGGTAAGTTACCTGTTTGAATAAATTGTTCTATTTTTTCTCTTTCTTCTGGTTTTAAAAGAGCGAGGTTGCCTTTTACCATTGGGTCATTAAGGCTCTGTAAAAGGGTTTGTGTCCATTCGTCATAAATGGTTTGAAGTTCGTCCTCTAAAGCATCCATTCCCTCAGAACGGTTAAAAATTATCTCTTTTTCTTCGGCTGGGTGAAAATGACAATGGGGACATAAAACATTTCCTTCTAAATCAGCTTTTGTTAACTGCCAACAGGGTTTTAAAGTAGTTAATTTATCTTCAAAGACAGCCAATTGTGCACGGGGCAATAAAGGAATGTTTGCCAACTGCCGAAGGACAGATAGCCGCTTGTCTTTTAACAGCCTTTTCTTTTTCTCATCTTCACTGGCAGTTAAACGGTGTTTTTGATGCAGTTTTAAGTAAATGTTGATGTATTCTTCTTTTAATGCCTTTAACTCAGTTTTTAAAATACTTCCTTCATTTTGTCTGATTCTTTCATAAAGTTTTTCCTGTATAGAGTTCAGTTTGTCCACCCAGGGATGATTTCTAGGCAAAACCTGGGCAGCTTTATTTAAATAGACCAAAAATGGTGATATTTCGTCAATTGTTTGAGAAAAGATTTGGACTGTTTTGATAATTTTTAAAGCTTCTTTTTGTTGTGCAATCTCAGAAACACTATATTTAAAATTCCTCAGTTTAGCTGGAGTATCAAACCTTTCTAGGGATTCAAGAAAGATTTTAAAATTCTCCAAGGCAGTTTTATATGTTTGTTGAGTATTAACATCCAAAATTTTCTTTTCTCCGCAAGGAATGCCTGCCTGCACCTTTTGCAAAGCAAGGAGTGTTTTTTCAAGAAGGTTGTTCACCTCTTTTTGCATCTGTCTGATACCCTCTTCTTGTGTAGCTTTATTCACAATTAAACCAGGAGGTAAGTTTAAAAACTCAAAAAGAGCCTTTAAAGCATTAAGGGGCAATTCTTTTGGAGGTTCTATGTGTTTGAAATTTTTTAAGTCAGAAAGAGACATTTTAGAAAGTATGTGCAGATTACTGGCATCAATTCTTTGCCCAGGAAATACCCAGATAATGTCGCCGCTAAAGACAAGGGCGGCCAAAATAACAACAAGAAGCTCTGGTTCAAGCTGGTATTTTGGAGTGCGTTCAATGTCTGCTATGCCTTGTGAGGTATATAAAGTCTCAACTAGCTCAGAGCGATTAATAACCCGTCCCTGTCCTTTCTCAGCAAGTAGCTCTTTTACCCAGCGCGCATAACGGGAATTTTCAGGCGCAACTTTCTCTCCATCTAAAAGCTCTAGGGCAGACAACATAGCACTGCCATTTTTTGTTTTTATACCTGTAAGCCATTTTAATGCATCCTGCACATAAACTGGGACATTTTCAGTGGTAACAGGAGATTTAAAGTAAGAAAATTTGGGATATTCTGGATATCTTTCTTCAAAATAAGGGCTTAAACAGATGCTTGCGGCCGTATTAATAATCTCTTTCAGCGTGGCTTGTGGCGGTATTTTCCCCCGAACAAGCTCTAATAATGGTTTACTTATACCCTTATAAACCACCTCATAGGTAGTCAATATATTTTCTCTAAGCCATCTGGTTAGTTTTTTAAGATAGTTCTCTGCTTTCTCGGCATAAATAGGTTTGTTGTGTCTTGTGGCAGTAATAAACATTTCTCTTGCGCCAGCATATAAACGTAAGTTAGATAAAAACTCCTCATTGTATTGTTTTAACATAAAAAAGACTTCATCGGGTCTTTTCTCATCGGTAAATACAGGTGGAGCAAAGGGTTGAAGAAAATAAAGATAAAAATCCCTGGGGGGCTGGGCAGTAGAGCGTTCATTTGGAGCACCAAAAAAGAGGTACCCCTGCCGTGTAATTTTATGTCCCAGCCATACGATTTCATGCCACCAGATTTTAAATCCTGGAACATAGGTTACATTGGGACACTCCATCAATTGGGCTAAAATTTCAAAATAATATCTATCCAAATAATTATCATCCAAACTTTCTGCCCTTTGAACGATTAAGGCATCAAAATCAATGTCCTTTTTTATGTCTAGATAGTATTGATTATTTTCTGGATTTAAAGAGATAAATTGGCCACTGACGGTTTTGATAATTTCTTTAAGCACGCTTTCTATGGTCGTTTTTAAAAAATCGGCATTGGGTTCAGGCAGAGGTAAATGAAGGCAAAGGGTGTCCCTTAATTCCTCTGGAGTAAGACCAATTGGCACAAAAATATCACCGGTAGTCAAACGATGGACAGCCAGGGCATCAATAATACGCAGAGCAAGAGGTTTATAAAATTTTTTGGTAAATCCATGTGTTATTTTATCCTTTAAAATATTTACTTTTTCTATTACCTCTCGCACATTAGGGT
>JAGHCL010000180.1 GCA_021160485.1 Candidatus Desulfofervidaceae bacterium | reverse complement strand
TGGCCGCCGGCTTGACGGATCATATCTGGACTGTTAAAGAGCTATTAATGACAGTTGTAGTCCCTGATGTTACCAACACGAAATAGGAAGACTACCTATTTTTTCAAAATCGCTTTATTATAGCACACTTGCGGGGTTTCTTGTAGGGCAATCGCGGATTTTGGGCCGTTGACTAACTTAAAGTGTAGAGGTAAACAATATAAACAAGGACCACCAACAATCTGTTCAATGAAATGTTTCCTAAATGTTGCCCTAAAGACTAATAGTTGTTATCTTGATAGCCATGCAAATTAAAATTGAAAAATTGGTCTTTGGCGGGTGGGGTTTGGGTAAATATAAGGGTAAAGTGGTGTTTGTGCCTTATGTCCTGCCAGAGGAGGTTGTAGAGGTAGCATTAACGAAAGAGAAAAAAAACTATGCCTTCGCCAGGTTAATTGAGATTATTTCTCCTTCACCTGAGCGTCAATCTCCACCCTGTCCATATTTCACTGTTTGTGGTGGGTGTGACTATCAACATATCCCCTATTCCCTTCAGACAGAAGTAAAACAAAAGTTGTTCCAGGAAGAATTTACACGATTAACAGGTTTAGAGATAACCGAGTTATTAAAACCCATGTTCCCCTCCCCTTCCCATCTTTTTTATCGCAATCGTGTTCAATTAAAAGTAGAGAGAGAAGGTTACAAAATCAAAATAGGCTTTTATAAAAGGGACTCCAGAGAATTGGTGGCTGTAGATAAGTGCCTTCTGGCCGAAAAACTCATTAATCAAACTATTTCGGCACTCCAAGAGGTATTACAACGCCATATCGCTATTGGTAAGGAAATAAAAGGAATAGAAATTTTTGTTAGTCCGGACGAAGGTAGCGGGATAGTTATCCTTTCAACCTTGGTAGAAGTTAATAAAAGGCACTTACAAGCCATAGCAGAAGAGTTGATGTCTGCCCTACCCTTTTTAAAGGATGTTCTTTTTAAACATCGGGCTTTTGCTTTCCCTCGCTCTTTATTTGAAAAGGGTTATACTCAAAGTGCTCTTTTGTTCAAAATAGATGATTTCAAAATAATGTGTTATCCTGGAGTATTTTTTCAGATAAATACCAACCAAAACAAAATCTTGAGCAAAATAGTGACACAGTTAGCAGCCCTTCATAAGGAAGAAAGTGTGTTAGAGTTGTATGCCGGTATCGGTAACCTTTCTTTACCCCTCTCTGCCTACGCAAAAAGGGTTGTAGGTTTAGAAAGCAACTGCCTAACAGTAAAAAATGCCAATTATAATGCCCAACTTAATAAAACCAAGGCTTTTTTTAAAATAGTGAATGTTGAAACCGCTCTAGAGAGTTTTTTGACAACAGATGACAACTTTAACTGTTTACTGGTAGACCCACCTCGGCAGGGTTGTATCAGGGCTTTAAAACAGTCATTAAACTTTATCCAACCTACAAAAATTATTTATGTCTCCTGCCATCCTGCCACTTTGGCCAGAGATATAAACTACTTGCTTAAATCAGGTTATAAACTAAAATCCCTTCAGCTTATAGATATGTTTCCTCAAACTCAACATATAGAAACTGTTGCTCTTTTACACCGTTAATGCAGCGTTTCTGGCCCTTTGTCCTTTGTAATTCGCTCTCCTTTTTCTTGAACTATCTTTAAGTATTCATCTACTTCCTTCTCCATAAATTGGCTTACTTCATCTAATTCAGAAGTATCAACAGTAATACCCGTAAGCATGGTAAAGACTTCAATCACAGCCTTGGTTGTCTTAGGATTTTCTATCTGCACGGTATAAAACGGAATTTCTCCTAAAAGACATATCGCCTCAAATCCCTTTTCTTTGGCCACCCCTAAAAAGGAGCCATTCATGCCACTAATGGTTCCACGCTTCATTAAGCGGATGTCATTTTGTGTCAACATATTTGTTACGGTTTCATCTGACCCGACTGCCCAGACTCCTGGTGTATCTTTGTGACTTATTTCTAAAGGCATTGCGGCCGCAGTAAATACCCTTTTTACACCGTGTGCTTGGGCAAAATCTAAAATTGTATTTGCCAGGACAAATTCTTTACCTAAAACTGGCTGTGATTCACCTATAAAAATGAGCAAGGACTTGTCTTCTCTTTGCCAGAGATAAAACTCGCTTTTGGGGATAAAAATAGGTTCAATCAAACCCGATTTGACGGATATCCCAGGTAGTTGAAAAAGCTCATTTGGGGAAATAGAAGCAATTAGTTCGGTTGGAAGGTGATTCTTAAGGTATTTGGCCACACTTGAAGCTACATACCCCATCCCTGGCCAACAGGCCAATAAAATGGATGCTTGGAAGTCATCCTTTAATATATCCATATCTATCTGTAATCGCATTATACCTCCTTCACATTAAGTTAATTTATAAAAACACAAAAAGGATATATTTATATAAAATTCTTTACTTTTCTCAAGGAATCAAAGTTTACAACCTCTCAACTTGGAGCCTCATTTATTTGTCACCTATTACTTCTTCATAATAAGCTGCAACTTCAGGTGTATATTTACCGGGTTTTTCATAAATGACTAGCGGAGGTGCTATTTTTACTTCCTCCTTTCCACCCTTTATGGCCTCTACCAATATAAAATTGGCTTCTTTATCTACATATGGATAAACCACCCTTAATCTCTTAGGTTCTAAATTATATTGCCGTAAATTCACAAAAAGATGTATACACCTAGAAGCTGGATAAATTAAGTAAAGCCTACCTTTGTCTTTTAACACATATTGTGCTATTTTAACAACTTCCAATAACGAGCTTTTTATTTCGTGACGGGCAATGGCCTTTTCTTCCTGTGGATTTAGACGCCCTGTGCCTAAAGGGTAATATGGAGGATTACTCACAACTACATCAAAATTGGAAGGGGGAAAAAGCCACGGCACCTGCCGCATATCTGTCTCCAGAATGTCTATCAAGTGTTCAAATTTGTTTAAAATAATATTTTTTTTAGCTAGCTGAGCAAGCACAGATTGAATCTCCACCGCAATTATTTTTTTTAATTGAGGATACCTTACAGCGAGAAGCAAAGCAATAATACCACATCCTGTTCCTAACTCCAAAACCGTTTCGTTCTTCTTCAGACTGATAAAGATGGCCAAAATAAAGACATCTATAGGGAAAAGATAGCCATGTGAGGGCAACGA
>JAGHCL010000079.1 GCA_021160485.1 Candidatus Desulfofervidaceae bacterium | reverse complement strand
CTTGTCATCATGGAGGATTGGACGGGAGGCACATCCCCTGCCTTTTAACCCCAAAACCATTAAAAAGAAGGTAAAAAACTATGAAAAGCATCTTTGTCGCCATTGATGTTTCCAAACACTCCTCTACCACCTATGCCCTTGATACTACGCCTAATAAGCTCTTTTCCTTTTCCGCTTCCATGGATAACCGCAGCCTCTCTAAACTCCTTTCTGCCCTTAATCCCTATTCTCAAAATACTATCCTTATAGCTATGGAGTCCTCTGGCCTCTACCATATCCCTCTCCTTGCCTCTCTCTGCCTGAAACTTTAAAACCCTCTTCCTTAATCCCCCCTCATATCTAATTACTCTAAACTCTTCCTAAGAAAAACCAAAACAGACAAAAAGGATGCCTTCGCTATCGCCTCTTTCTTGCTTAACTATCATAAACCTTTGTATAAAAAACTTCGTTCCCAACCCCTTCAACAACTTAAAAAGTTGACCAAAGAAAAAAATATAACCTCTCAAATAGCCAAACTTGAAAATAATATTGAAAAACTCCTTGCAATAACCTTCCCTAAGCTCCCACAACACATAAATCCTTCCTCTAAGTCTATCTTTAATCTGCTTTGCTCTTCTCACACCATTAAAAACTCTCCCATAAAAACAATTAATCCCTTCCTCAATCTCACTAAAGGTAGAAATCTCTTATCTCTGCTCAAAAGATTGTCTCCCTGGCCAAAAACTCTATCGCCCCCCAAAATAAAGC
Source organism: Candidatus Desulfofervidaceae bacterium (assembly GCA_021160485.1). GTDB lineage: Bacteria > Desulfobacterota > Desulfofervidia > Desulfofervidales > Desulfofervidaceae > JAJSZL01. Next base: position 10,112 of record JAGHCL010000079.1, on the reverse strand, counting down.
AAAAGAATTTATCCTCTCTCAAAAAATCTCTACTCTCATCTTTTTCTCTAAAAAACTGAATGAAATTGATACAATTATTTATGAATTGGCACAACGTCTTATAGTTGATGAGCTTAAAATCCTTACATCTGTAAAAAGTATTGGTAAGGTTACGGCCATCTAGTTTCTGGCTGAAATAGAAAGTACTTCCTATTCTGAAAGTCCTAAAAGGCTTATTGCTTTTATGGACATTGACCCTACTATCTATGAATCCAGACAGTTTAAAGGGAAAAGTAAACTTTCTAAAAGAGGCAATAAACACCTGCGAAGAATTATCTGGCTTATAGCGCATAAAATAGTTAGATTTAATTCTGTCTTTAAAAAGTATTTTCAAAAACGTCTCTCTCAAGGTCTCCCTTTTAAAAAGGCTATCTTTGCTGTAGCTCATAAACTCGTTAGGGTTATCTATGCCTTGCTTACTAAAAGGGTGCTTTTTAACCCAACTCATTGCTTATAGTTGACTCCTTAATCTACCTTCAATCCTAGTTGTGCCCATGCCCTAGGGTCACGCCGCCAGCTTTCTTGCACCCGGACAAATAAATCTAAAAAGACCTTCTGTCCCAAAATGAGCTCTATTTCTTCCCGAGCTGCCTGGCCGATGCTTTTTAGTTTCTGTCCTCTTTTACCAATAATAATCCCTTTCTGCGAGTCTCTTTCCACATGGATAGTAGCTCTTATATAAATCATATTCTTCTCGGGCACTTCTCTAAATTCTTCTACTGTTACGGCCACGCAGTAGGGTATCTCGTCTCTGGTGGCATGAATAATCTTTTCCCGAATGATTTCTGCTACGATTTGCCGTTCGGTCTGGTCGGTAATATAATCTTCAGGGTAATATTGCGGCCCCTCAGGTAAATAAGAAAGGGTTTCCTTTAAGATATCCTCTAAACCGGCCTGTTTTTTGGCAGAAATGGGAATTATGGCCTTAAAAGGATAAAGTTTGCTAAATTCGTCCATAATAGGTAAAAGCTGTGGCTTTGCTATTTTGTCTACCTTATTTATGAGCAAAATGCAGGGTTTATCAAGCTGGGAGAGATAGGTGCCTATAATATGGCGGCCGTCTTCCAGTCCCTTCGGAAAGGGCTCAATCATAAAAAGGATTACATCCACTTCCTGCAGTGTTTCCACCGCTAACTGGACCATGTATTTGTTATAAGGAATGCTGGCATCATGAATACCTGGAGTATCTACAAACACAATCTGGGCTTCAGGTAAATGAAGAATCCCTCTTATTCTGTGTCTAGTTGTTTGGGGTCTGGGAGAAGTAATGGCTACCTTTTGCTGCAAAAGTGCATTAAGTAAAGTAGACTTACCCACATTGGGTGCGCCAATAATAGAAACAAAACCAGATTTAAATGCCATAAAAACTCCTTAATCTTTTTTTGGTAACTATCTCTGATCTAAAAGGCAATTTATGCCTTTTTAAGCACTTCCATAAAATCAGCTACAAATTTGGGAGATTGCATAAGCCGAGGTGCTAGTTCTAATGCCTGGCGAAAATAATTAGCTGCCTGAGCAAATTTTCCTGCTTTTTGGTAACATACAGCCACCTGACATATAATCTGGGGACTCTCACGAAAAATTGGAGCAACTTCCAAAGCCCTTTCCAAATAAGTCGTTGCCTCCCTGTAAAGTCCTATATCCATCAACTGACGGGCAACAAGTAAATAAGGATGTAGTTTCGTACTAGGCCGATTAAGCCGTGCACCTGGTATTGCTACAATAACTGCAGGCATACCTAACATCTTGTGAGTGGTCTCAACTACAAATACCTCCAAATTTTGCTTTGCCAGTAAATTGACAAAATACTCTATCTCCACCTTAAAATCCGAATGGGAAAAACAAGGAAGGCTAGCAAACGAAATGGTTTCACCTTGCAAAAGGAAATCCGCTTCTTCTATTGTTTTAAATTTAGGGAAACAGTAAGTAGGTCCTCCTGAACGCCTTTGAATAGTTTCTCTGTAAATCATTTGGGCACGGTGTTGGGTAAGTTCAATAAGGGCACGAATGAGGGCAAACTCAGGATTTAAATGGGTGCCAGCTGCAGCATAAATTCTAATCGTGGGGATAATTGCTTCGGGGTCATGCGCAATAACGGCAACCGTGGGAATGCCTAAATTAAGGGAGAGGTCTTTAATAGTAAGTTCCATCCCTGCCTGGAAAATTTTATCTATTAGGGAACGCACCAGAGAGTTCTCAATAGAATTTATGTCAATGGTAGGAACAGTTTGTCTTTCTTCTATAACTACCGAAACACAATGTCTTTCTATTATCTCTCCCAAGGCCTGTAAAATGGCCTCTTCTAGGGAATTCCCAGCAGCCCAACCTGTTGTTCCATAAAGGCGGTAAAACCAGCGTAAGGGGAAGAAAACCTTTTTATTTTGCGTAAAACTATATGCCTCTGTCCAGCTCAAAGGGAGGGTAGAAAGGGTCTCAAGTATTTCCCTTTCTCTATAAACAGAAGGGAAGGGATAAAGCAGGTAATCTGGGGCAATGGCCTTCTCTTTTACTTCTAGATAAGGAGAAATCAAAAAATTGTCATCTTTGAGAAATCGGAAACCACTGTATCTTTCTACCAACTCCATTAAAGCACTAGCCTGTGCTTGTTCTGGTGTAATTCCTTTGCCAAAGGTTTCCTCAAAACCTAAAGTGCGGGCTAAATCCGGGCTTATTTTACAGGTGTAAACAGGAATGCCAATTTTATCTAAATTCTCCAGACTTATAATCTCTTGCAGAATAGGACCATTTCCTTGACGAAGCCGAGTTAACACCCTTTTAACTGTTTCTTCTGGCACACAAGCCTTATCCTGACCGTACGTATAGGTTTTTAAGGAAGAAGTTAACAAAATAGGCCTCCTTTGATAGGATTGAAGCTAACTTTTTAGCATATTTATTGAAAAAAGACAAATGCCTACTTTGCACTATACCCATAACCATCTCGCGCATTAAGGCTCCCTAGCCTGCCTTCTCCCCAGCAAGTAAGACACAGGTCTAATTTTTTTTCTCTGGGGTAAGGGGCTTAATAATTTCTACCGGTATGCCCAAAACCCTTTTCATAAGCCCAAACAGTCCCTGCCCGATGGCCGTGGGGGAAAGCGGAATTACTTCTGGATCATGGAGAGGGCCTTTAACTCCTAGGGGAATAGAAACAAAGGTTTTACTTTTACCTGCCAGGACCTTTCCCAAAATAGGTATCTTACTAATCAAGATGTCAAGCGTCCTCAACGGTGCTACTAAAACTGTCATTTTTATCTTCTTCTGACAGACATCAACTTTTCCCTGACCAAAAATTTTCATTGCTGGGCTATCAATCACAGCTGAATTTATTTTTAAGACCCCATTTTTTAACTGTGCGGAGATTTCAAAGTATTTATAATAAAGTCCTTCTTCATTTAAGTCAGGAAGTCTACCCTTTAAGACCTCAAAAACATTAAGGAAAGAGAATATTCTGGCCAGGAGGGTAAATTTATAAATACGTCCTTTCTCTGAGCGAAATGCAAGTGTTCCAGTGGAATCTTGTTGTAATGGGTTTTTATCTCCTCTAGCTTTTACTGTGCCAATAAAGTTATATTTGGCCTTAAATAACCTCCGTTTTTTAGTCAAACAATAACAGAAATCATCAAGGTCTTTGTTTTTTGCCTGAAAACTTACATCAACTTCCGTTTGATGAAATAACTTTTTGACGTTACCTTTTAATTCCAGATCACAATAATAGGCCTTACGTACTTCTATTTCTATGTCCTGGGCACCTTTTAGATTAATAAAGGCTTTCAGATCTTCAAATTTAAACTTTCCATATTGAAATGAATCAATCTCGGCATCTACTTGGGCTACCAATTTGATTTTGGGAAATTTACCTGTGGGTCTAAAGACAAATAACTTGCTAAAATCACCCCAGTCAACAAAAGGAGAAAACACCGTGCTTTCTATAACCAAAGCACCTGGGGCAAATTTTATCCTCCCTTGGGCTCTCAATATATTCCCTTGATAGAAAAGAGCGAGTTTGTTGAAATCTACCCTCTGATTAAAAGCCCTCAATTCCACCTGGCCAATGACAAGCCCCCTTATTTCACGGATATTCCTTAGTCCTTCTAACCAAAGATAACCTGTAAGTTTTGAAGCTCCTATGTGGGTAAGATCTATTTGGCCCTGAATATTACCCTTAATTTTGCCTGTTAGGTATCTATTCTGGAACAAGAGGGCATCCAAAGTCTGGGAAGAAAGTTCTCCATTGAAGCCAAAATCCTTCAACAAATATTTCGGTAGGTTTAAATAAAAAGACACACAACTCTCCTGCCCGTCTTTGCTTATTAAATGAAGTTTTTTGACAAATAACTCCTGAGGTGAATAAATGAGATTAAGTTCAAGTTTGATTCCCTGCGGGTTTAAAAGCGTTATTTCAAAATGGGTTTGGGCAGGGGTGTGATTTAGCCGAAAGGCCTTTACCTGAACTGGGGTTTTAATCTTAAGTGCTGTTGGGAGCTTTCCTATTTGATAACACCAGTCTTGCAAAGAAGCTGTAACTTTACCTTTGCCCTGAAGTTTTATCTGTCTTTTTCGTGTAAATGGGTCTTTAACCTCACCTGAAATGAGAAAATTGTCTTCACCCAAGGTGCCTTTTACATTCTGGAATTGAATAAGGATAGGAGAAATAAAGCATTCCCCCTCATCTATATGCACTTTATCTGGCAGGAAAGAAAGAAAAAGTAGGCCTTTTTTTAGTTTAAAGTTAAAGAGATAATAGAGAGAAGCAGGAGTCCCAAACTTATAGCTAAATTGAGTGTTCACAACTTCTACTTCCCCGCGGGGGAGATCAAAAGTTTGATAAAGGGATTTAAGAAATTTTTGTTCTTTTAGCCAGGGATCAAGCTCCTGAGCAACTAATCTGCCGGCAAAGTTTTTAATATCAATAGAGATTTGGGGGGCAGAAAAATCAATTTTACCTCTGGCATTGGTAACCAATGAGTGACCAAGACGCCCTTTAAGCTCCTGGAAAGTGATTTTTTTAGAAGCATAAATAAAGGAAATCCTGTCAATAAAGGCTGGATAGGGAAGTCTCTGGTAAGAAACTTCTCCCTTTGTCAAAATACCACTGAGATCAACCTTTACAGCCTTGCGAATACCGGTGATGGCGATCTGACCAGATAAACAACCTTCGGCCTTCGTGATAAGTTTAAGCTCCTTGCGAACCTGTTTATTCTTGACGAATTTTTGAAGAAAAAACAAACCTGTTTTCAGAGAAGCAGTAAAGTGGGTTTTAATATCTAAGGTCCCAGGGGGATCTTTCAAGGCAATAGCCATAGTCCCATCTTTCACCTTAACTCCCTCAATCACACCAGCAAGTGCTTTACCATAAAGGATACCTTTTTTAATTGAGATATTTCCCTGACCATGACGAAGGCGGAGATTTGGTCCTGGAATGTCTATACTAGCAGTCCTGGCTTGACTTTTTATGGTAATGCTTTTTAAATCTTTTAATCCTTCCTTTGTTGGCGCCTTTTGTGAGAATCTAAAGTTCTGCGCCTTTCCTCCTTTAACGATATTAAAAATGCTTTTAACTGTTTTGTTTTGAGGAAAAAGAGAAAGGGTTACTCTTCTGACAGCCGTTATATCCAGTTCCTGTGCTTCAAAATTATAAGCTATTTCAGGCTTTTGTGGATTAATAACCAGTGAACCATGTCCCTTAATTTGAGGCTTATCAAGTTTTACTTTGGTAAGCATTAATTTCCAATACCCTTCTTTCCTGAAGATTGTCCCTTGGAGGATGCCATGCTCTAGAAGGAGTGCTGGCGACTGAGTTCTAAAACAAGGGAAATCAATATTAAAGCCTAAATAAAATGTGGTAGAAGATTTAAAATTAAAGGTTAGTGCTAAATTCATATTTGTTTTTGCTATTTTCCAATTTAGAAAAGGAAAAGAAAGGCGTTCAAGCTTTAAGTTTTTAAAATTGGCTCCACCACTCAGGCCAGCCTTCAGATTGGCATGGCTTTCAATAGAAACTTCGTCGCTAAAGAGAGAATGGAAATGAGCCTTTAGAGTAATTTGACTATCCTCTATGTGGGCTGAAAGGTTAAGGGCGGTGGCTTGGAAAAGGAGAGAATTATGCTTGAAAATTTCAACCGATGCTTCTTTTACTTCCAGCTCGGTAGTAAAAGAGAAGGATGCTAGTTTTTTACTTAGAGTTTTTAATCTTTCCGTAATAGGTTTAGAAAGTTTAGAAGATTCAGGATGATTGGGAGAAAGTGATATTTTTAATTCAGGCTTGACCAAAGTAATTTTGTCTATTTTTATTTTATGATGTAAAAGGGGTCGCAATTTAGGGTAGGCGGAGACTAAAGGCAGAGAAAGAGAAACTCCCTTGGAAACAATCTTTGTTTCTTTTAAAATTATTCTAGGAGAGGGAAAAATACGCCAGGAGAGAGACCCAATTTGGGTTGAAACCTGATATCGTTTTTCTAACTCCTGGCTGATTTTAGATTTAACAAAGTTCAAACCTAGAAAATGGGGAATGGCTATAAGCAGGAAAAAAATAAGGGCAATAAAGCTTCCTAGGGTGACAGATAGCCAAAATAAAAGTGCTTTTTTATTTTTATGCATAGATGTCTCTTGTTTCACTCCTGGGCTAGGTATTGATTATAATAGCCAAATTTTAAATCAGGGAATTCTTCCTTTAGCTCTTCCACCATCTTTTCCATCCCGATACCTGCCGTGTAAGGCAATTGCATTTCTTTCACATACCAATAGGGATCAATGTTCAAGTTCTTAAGCTGAACCAAATCAAGTCCGGTCTCGGCAATCAATTGTTTTAGAGCATCTATCTCTGCTCTTGTGTCAGAAAGGCCAGGGAAAATGAGGTAATTTATCATCGTAAATATACCCTTTTCTTTAGCCAGTTTGATAGAGGTCTTTACTGCATTAAAATCATAATTTAGAGGGCGATAATAGCGGTGATAATACTCCGGTCTGGCGCTACTAAGACTGATACGAATACTGTCAAGGCCGGCATCTATGATTTTTGCTACCACTTCAGGCAGGCTACCATTAGTATTGAGATTGATGGCCCCCCGGTTAGTCTGTCGCCGCATTTCCTTAACGCTTTTAACAATCGTCTCTCCAGCTAGAAGCGGTTCTCCTTCACAACCCTGACCAAAACTAATAATAGGTTCCTCTGCATAAAGCAAGTGGGGCAAGGCTAATTCTATAATTTCTTCCACCTTTGGAGTAAATTCAATCCGGTGATGAGAAGCCTTACAACCCTCTTCCTCCTGCCAGGAAAGACAACCCAGACATCTAGCATTACACGCTGGAGAAGTAGGCACCGGAAACTCCCAGCGTTCATAAAAGGCATTTTTAGCGGCAAAGCAGTGATATTCAGTAGCACAAATTTTCAAATGCTGAAGCAAACGGTTTTTGGAAAACCGTTTACACTTTTCTTTTACTCGGGGAAGCAATGTGCGATCATCATACTGGGAAGGATGCCAATGGGAATTATCTTCTACTAAAAAAGCAGGCACCCAATACCTACCCTCATACCAACCGACGGCCGTATAGGCCCAGAGTGGAAGTAAATAGTCTTTCTGGCTATATTCAACCGCAGGCAGAAGCAAACGTGCATACCCAGGGGACATGAAAGCCGCTACGCCATAACAGGGCTCATCCCTGCGAAAAGGCAAGGTATCTACCAGATAAACATGACCTTTTTTCTCATCATAACCTACAGGAGGGCATTGAGGTAGAAAAAAAAGCTTGCTTCCCTCAGGTAAAGGAATAAAATCCTGAGGTTTAGGAATAACAATCTGTTCACCAGATTTACCTACTGTTTTAAGATAGGAATGATTATAAATCCGGCCCTGTGCATCGGCATATACTAAATAAGGAAGTTCACGCAAGATAGACATTTCTACAAACTTTCAAAAAAATAAATAAGAGCTAAAAAGATAGTTTATTATCTACTTTTTTCTCTTTCAATATAGGCATAAGCACTGTGATTGTGGATAGATTCAAAGTTTTCTGCTTCTACAGCAAACCAAGTAATATTGTTATCTGCTAAGAGCCTTTCAGCAATCTCTCGGACTACATCTTCTACAAACTTGGGATTTTGATAAGCCTTCTCAGTTATGTATTTTTCATCCACCCGTTTTAAGATGGAATAAAGCTCAGATGATCCTGCTTCTTCTACTAATTTGATTATATCTTCTAGCCAGACAAATTTTTTAAACCGCAGGCGCAAGTTAACAACCCCCCGTTGGTTGTGGGCACCATAATCACTAATTTCTTTAGAACACGGACAAAGAGTACAAATGGGCACCTGCACACCTACTTCCAGGTCAATCTTATCCTGCAGGCTGCCTACGAACCGACAGCGGTATTCCATCAAACCTTTCGTTTTAGACACCGGTGCTTTCTTTTCAATAAAATAGGGAAATTCAATCTCCAAGTGAGCAGAAACGGCCTGAAGACGCTCTTTCATCTTGTGGAGAATCTCCTTCATGCTTTTAAGACTGATCAATTCCCCACGATATTCATTTAATATCTCTACAAACCGGCTCATATGAGTGCCTTTAAACTGATGGGGTAAACCTACATACATATTGATAGAAGCAACAGTCCTCTGCCTGCCTTTTTCCCGATCAAGTACAGTAATAGGGTAACTAATATCTTTAATGCCAACTTTATCAATTTCTATCTGTCTATAATCAGGCAAATTCTGAACGTCAATCATGGCCACCATTATTGCTTTTTACAATAGATATTTAAGGGTGTCAAAGGATTATTGGCTTTTCCTGGCCATTTCTGCTGCCAGTCTTATGGCCGCAACAAGACTATTCTCATCTGCTATCCCTTTACCAGCAATATCATAAGCTGTGCCATGGTCAACCGAAGTGCGAACTATGGGTAACCCCATTGTTACATTTACGCCATCACGGAAATGGAGGAGTTTAAAAGGGATTAATCCCTGGTCATGATACATACAAATAACCACATCATAATAACCTTCTTTGGCCCAATAAAAAACTGTATCCGGAGGAAAAGGACCTTTAACCTCAATCCCCATAGTTTGTGCTGCTTTTACGGCTGGAGCAATAATTTCTATCTCTTCTTTACCCATTAAACCTCCTTCTCCAGCGTGGGGATTGAGTCCTGCTACCGCTAGGCGTGGTTGGGAAAATCTCAATTTTTCTTTTAAAAAGTGGTGTGTTAGATCTATCAAATCTAGAATCTTTTCTTGGCTAATTATTCTAGATACGTCTTTTAAAGCTATGTGGATAGTAACCAGGGCAACTTTCAACTTTTCTCCAACCAATAACATGGCAAACCGGTTAGTATGGGTAAGTTTAGCTAGAAGCTCTGTATGTCCAGTAAACGGAATTCCTGCGGCATTAATAATGGCTTTATTTACTGGGCAGGTAACCATCCCTTGAATTTTGCCATCCATGGTTAAAGCAACAGCCATCTTTATATATTCTACCGCTGCCTTACCCACTGTAGGAGTTGGATGTCCATAAACCAAGTCTTTCTCCTGCAAAGAAGACACAGGAACGAGACATACTTGCCCATGGCCAATTTTTTTTGTTGTTACTTCCCAAGGAGGAGAAAGAATTTTTACCTTTTTCCCTAACATGTAAGCCGCCTGTTCTAATGCCTTAGCATCACCTATGACTACAGGACGACAATACTGATAGATTTCTGGCCGGCACAGGGCCTTTACCGTAATTTCTGGCCCTACCCCACATACATCTCCCAGCGTAATGCCAATATAAGGCACTGACATTCTTTACCTCTTAGATAAATTTATGACTGCTTATTATGATAGTTTTTTTTAAAATGTCAAATGCCAAAAAGCACCCAAAATCCGCGATTGCCCTATAAGAAACCCCGCAAGTGGGCTATAATAAAGCGATCTTTAAAAAATACCTTTCACCTAAAAGGTGAAAAAACACTTACAGCGTAAAAACAACGATAAAACAAAAAGGCTCTAAAATAAAGCAAACTGTTTTCCCAAAATCTGCGCGCCCATAAAGAAATGCCTTAAGCATTCTATAATTATAATAAATATGTGGAGACCTTTTTTT
>JAGHCL010000201.1 GCA_021160485.1 Candidatus Desulfofervidaceae bacterium | reverse complement strand
ACCAATATTTATATATTCCTGAGTAGTTAAAACGGTAGTCTGTGTGTTGCCGTCAATGAGGGCAGAGGAAGAAGTAAACGTAGTTGAATCACTCTGGCTAGGGGTGCTGTCTATCCCATAATACCCGTTTGCAGCCCGCTTTTTTTGTTCTACTGTTTGGGCTTCAGGTACAGTAGTGGTGTTTTTATAATAATTATAACCACCATCACTATAGAGAGAAACTCTATTGTGGAAAAAAGACTTTTGTATGCTCAAACGGGTAATATGGTTGGTGTTATTCTGGTCTGTGTTGGTAACATAATCGGTAGAAAATAAGCCCATATAGTTATACATCATTTTTATAAATTTATATTCATAATTAAATCCTGTTAAGACAGTATTGGAAAGGGAATCTATTTGATGTTCATCCTGATCATCCTGCTCACGAGTTCGATTGTATTGGAAATTTACAATAGGCCATTTTTCCAAACGACTGGTAAGATTTAAATTGAAAAAGGAGTTTGTTAAACGAGGTTTTTTAGAACTCTTTATTTCCATAAGGTCATATGTGATATTACCATTGACGAATTCATTGAATAAATTAAGTCCGATTGAAGGGTAAAAAATTTTTTGACTGCTTGTATTTGAATTCCGCTGAGTATAACGAGTACTACAGTTTAATGTTAGAGCTGGGGTTAAAAAGGAACTATAACTTAACAAGTAATTTTGGGAAAAACTCCATGTAGAACTTGTTTTATTACCAGTGGAAGTCTGACTTGTCTGGTAGGACAAGTCAATATTGCCACTTATCTCTTGGGATAATCCTCTAGAGGCAAAAAAAAACCCTCCTACCACAAATATTACAAAAACATAAATCCATTTCATTAGAAATTAATCGCCTACCAGGATCAAATCATATGGTCTTTCACCAACTTCTATACTGCCAATAATTCTTTCGCTAATTAAGTCCAGAACCGCCACATTGTTATCCGCTGTATTAGCTATATATAACAATTTTCTATCTCTATCCAGTGCCATACCCGAGGGGCTTGGAGTAAACAATTTTTTAGGAGCAATATTCATTGTTGGCGTTACGAAATAAATACAATTACTCCTTTCTCCTGCTACATAAAGCCATCCCTTTAGACCAGGAATGATCTTTCCTGGACAGCCTGGGACAAAGATATTATATACTGTAAAAAAGGAATTTCTGTCAATTACACTTACCGTTTCAGACTGGCTATTTACAACCAGGAGATATTTTTGGTAGAATCGCAAAAAGCGTGGTTCTCCTCCTACACCAATGGTTTTAATAACTTTATTGTCTGTAGTATCAATTATAGAAATATCATTGCTATAACTATTGGCCACATAAATGTGCCTTTTTTCGGCATCCACGGCTAAACCAATAGGCCTCTGTCCTACTTCTATCTTTTCTACCACACTCCGGCTAAGGGTATCCACTACTAGGACAGCGTTAGAAGCTGTAGCGGTAACATAAAGATAGCTGGTATGCGGAAGTATAGCTATTTCTGTAGGTTCTATACCTCTATTAAGAGGAATGGTATCAATCACACGGTTGGTGGTGGTTTCTATAACTGAAAGACTATTAGAAAAAGAATTAACGACATAAAGATAATTTTTGTCTTCTGAAAGGACCATTCCTTTGGGTGATTCTCCAACAGTAATGGTGTCAATAACTTGATTGCTTCCCCTGTCTATTACCGAAAGATAATTAGCTCCTGCATTGCTAACATAGAGCAAGAGATTTTTTAGCCCTGTTTTTCCTAAATGGACATTTATAAGAGGAAGAAAGCGGTTTTTCTCCTGTAAAGAACTGGCTGGTTGCCAATTGAGAAATAAAGTGGTAGTCCTGTCTTTGGCCACAAAAAGGTTGATGGGGATTTTTACTACACCTTCTGGGGGTAAGTGTAAGAGAATTTTTTTACCTTTCTTAATTACAGTGGCTTCTGAAAATTTAAGGCTCAAGCTAGTATAGCTACCTATGTTTACACTTCCCTGGGCAAGTAATAACTGATGGGTGAATAGAGATAGAGAAGAAATATGTTGTGTTTGAAACCCAAGGGGAAACTTAGCTCCAGTTTTTCCTTCTAACCAGACCTGATCAAGAGAAAAATTTATTTCATAAGTGGGAGGCCCTCCCGCCTGTAGATATACCAATACTTGCCCTTGAGGCGTAACGCCACCTTTAGGGGCTAAGGCACAGGCAGAAAGAAGGAAAGCAAAGAAGATTATGAATAGAGCAATTATTTTCTTCAAACAATCTGCTTCCAACATTCTCCTCAGGAAACTTAGCATTTAATATTAACTACACGGCAATTTTACTGCCGCTTCAACTGTTAAAACCCAACTTTTCATTTGCCCTAAAAACATCTTCTGCCTGTGTAGTAAGTAGGACAATAAGGGGATGCACTGGAATCATTCAAACAACTGTCATCCCCACCGTGAAAATGGCAGTAATTGCAATTTATAGGACCCTTCATACTACTGCCATGACAGGATTTACAACCCTTTGGCGGTCCAGGATACGGTGCCTCAGAGTCGTAGTGGTGAATATATTTATAATCATCTTTATGACACCGTCCACAAAGATAACTCCAATATATAGTGCTAAAAACAGTAATGTTGCCAGAGAGATTTCCTCCATTTACCTCTCGCCTTATCAGCATTACATTAGGCGAGCCATGAGGTTCATGACAGTCCAGGCAGGAGAGGACGAACCCGGTTGTAATACCTAAATCTGAAGAGGCAAAGGGTTCTTTTATATTAAGACCTGTTGTAGCTGCATTTTTACCGTGTTTATCTCCCCCACTTTCACCGCCTGCGGTAATCCAGTCAATTTTATAAAGGTTGCGACTTAGCGTGGTGCTGTAAATGGTATTGGTGCTATTATGACAATCAGTGCAAAAACTGTCATAATCCGGCATATTTGACCCCCAGCCATTTACAGGTTTGCCTTGGTTGTTTGGCTCATAAGTGCTGGTTGATCCGTAGTAATAAGGGGCTTGATAATAAGTGGTGAAATCACTTAACCTTTCACCTGGATCATCTCCCCATAACTGGTCATGGGCCGAAGGCTTTGAAATAGCCGTATAACTTGGGTCGCCTGGATAGGCCTTATTCCTTTTGGCTAGATGGGGGTTATGACAAGCTGCACAAGGATTAGAATCAGCAGTAAAAGTAGATGGCCAGTAGCTTTTAGCAGAGTTAAGGACGTCATATAAGTTGTGATAGGAAGTTTGGTTGAATGTATCCATAATCCCAGTGACTGAAGCCGTAGCCCCACCAAAAGTGGCACTATAATCTTTGTTAGTAATTCCATTTACTTGAAGAGACTCCAAGCTGGTATGACAATAAAAGCAGAAGTCATCAGATTGGCTATAAGAACCTGCTTGAGTTCCACTGAAGTTATCCGCAAAAAGACAGAATTTTGAGGCTTTAGCGCTACTAGGGTTAGGCTCAGTGCCATTTATACTGGCGTGTTGCTCATGACAGTGGGCACAGTTGCCCTGAGCGTAACCACTCAAATTGGTATCATCTCTTTTCACCCCATAAGAAGCATTTCCATGAGCAGAAAGACTGTAATTGCCTGCTTTTACCGGCAGGCAAAAAGATAAAATTACACTTAAAATAATAACCAAAACCTTCATTCTGTTTCCTCTTTTAATGCTTTTAAAAACCTTAAAATGTTATTTTTAAATCTGTCTTTATCCATAAATCTTCTGTCCTTTGGCTTTTATCATCTGTGTTGAAGCTTGCCTAGGTCTATTACATTTACCTTTTGCTTGGTTTTTTCTAACTCTACATAATATCCAAAATACTACCTGAACTTCCTTCAATGGCAACATCAATATCAAGAAAGGAATGCCACTGTTTAGACTTAAGCAATAAGCCTGTAATATGCACTCCTTTGATACTAAACTTATCTTTCAGTTGCCACAAGGATTTGCTTGCCTTCTGGGGTAAAACCTGGTTTTCTTTTCCCAACATCTGCCTTTTTCCGCAAAAATCTAGTCAAGGAGACTAGTGTCAAAAACATACTATATATTAATTCTTCGTTGTATGGCATATACTACAGTTTCCTCCTGTTGAGCTTCCTTGATAGTTCCAGCGCATAAGCTTGAAATAGGGTGTACCATGAGCTCTGTGACAGGAGGTACACATAACAATAGCATCTCCTGAACTAACCAGCACCTGACTTTTTACAGCACTGACATCCACACTTCCTACAGGAGCTATAACGCTATAGGTTTTGCTTCCGTCTCCAGGATAATTACCATATTCTTTAGTAGAAACGTTATTCATATCAAAATCGGTTGGATGTCTCAACCATGGACTGGTAGTTCCCACTTTGGTTATACTATGATAATAGCCATGGCATTCGGCACAAAGATAGCTGATTGTCTGCTTGTTAGGCACAGCACTTCTATCCACTCCATAATACTGATTGTGCGTCGTGCTGGTAGGTTGATATTCCCAGTCACTATCTTCTTTGCCTAAAATACCCATGAGAAAACGATAGCTTGTTCCAACACTGTTGCCATCAATCGTTGTGTCGTCGGTATGATGGGCGCCATAAATGGCCTTTACCTGGTCAGTGGTATTGTGATGTCCATGACAGCCATAAGTCCCTGCACAGGTAACCTGCTGCCCAGCTGGCCAAGTGCCACCGCCTACCGTATTGCCTTCAATATCAGGGTATGTATTAGTAAAGCCAGGTGGGATGGAAAGGGTGTCTGCGCCACAAATCCCCGCTACATTATGGCCAGCAGTGTTATTGCCATTGGCTACCCAATAAAAATTACCCCCAGCAAGGGTGTCTCCTTCGGTTCCAGTGGCTCCGTAAGTCGGTGCAGTAGAGGAGAAAATATAAGGTGTTTTATTGCTACCCGTATTTGTGCCACTGTGGCACCCTACACAATTATTAATTAATAAGGCCTGGTAAGGTCCACTAGTTCCCCACTCACTCGGTTGAGGTGTTTGACTATAGTGCATGGTATGGCAGTTAGAGCAAACACCCGATACCCGCGCTAAAGCAGGGGAAGAAACAACCAGGTAAATAATTATGCTTGAAATTATTGATAAAACACGCCTCATAACTATTTATTTACTGATTTTAATGAATTTGTCAAATGTTTTCTATAATTTAATATCGGCCAAATAGCACTAATAGTTTTGAAGAGAAGTATAGAGGATCCCAAAATCCGCGACCTCTTTTTGAATAAGGGTATTTTAAACAAGGAAATGAGGAAAAATTAGGTCTTTATTTGATACTTTTTATATTCTTTAGGCAAAATATTTAGCTGAAACATCCGAAAAAGATTATAGGCCAAACAGCCTAATACTGCTTAATCACTTCAAGGGGCACTCCTCCGCAGGAACCCACAAAATAACTCGGACTCCACAAGGCGTTTTTCCAGTAGTAACGCTTTAACTCAGGATAGATTTGTTTTAACTTTCTTGACGAAACACCTTTTAAGGAATTGACAAGTCTTGAAACAGCCACTTTTGGCAGATAGTTAACCAAAAGATGCACATGGTCTGATTCTCTATTAAATTCAGAAGGGAGGAAAAATTGACAGGTATTTACTAATGTGATAAAGAAAGGCATTAATAATGAGCTAAAGAGGAATCAAAGTGGAAGCCAGAGAGAAGTTGTTAAAATTGCTTTATAAGAATTCTTTTATGTATGATTCTGATAAAGGATTTAAACTTTCCTGTGGTGCACACAGTGATGTTTATTTTGATTGCAAAAAAACCAGTTT
>JAGHCL010000216.1 GCA_021160485.1 Candidatus Desulfofervidaceae bacterium | reverse complement strand
GAGTGGGGAAGGGGAAAACAAGCTTTATGTTCTGGATGCCAGAAAGGGTGAAGTTATCTGGAGCTATCAGGTTTCTGCCTTGCCTGCGTATGGTTTTGAGCAAGTTTCTCTTGGTACAGGTGTAGCTATTTCTCCTGATGGCCGTTATGTAGGCTGCCTAAGTTGCGATGGACGCCTCTTTGTTTTTGATAACCGGGCCAGTGTAGAGGTAAAAAGGCCAGTTTTGCTCTGGCAAAAGCAGGTTGTGGAACCGATTTGGGTAAGTGGTATCCCTATTTATGCTTATGCAGGGAAACTGCTTATCAACAACCAGGGAGAGGTGTTGGTAGTGATTGGTAGCACCTACATTGCACCTGGTTTTGGTAAAGGACACCTTCCTGAAATCGCCCATCCTCTGGAAAACTCTCTTTATCTGCTGACTTCAGGGGGCAAGCTTAAGTGGGTATGGCAGAGTCAAGGTGGCATCCAGACCCAACCGGTGTGGGATGAAACAGGAAGGTTTTTGGCTATTGCCTTACAGCATAATTACATCACAAGGCAGAAAAAAACTGCCGGGCTTTATGTTTTTGATCTGTACAGGCCAGAAGCAGAAAAACTGGTTTGGTTTTACCCCTTGGAAGGTATTGGAATTAATACGGCTATTTCCCCTGATGGTCATTTTGTGGGCGTAATAGAAGGACCGATAGATATCAATCCTGACCCAGAGAGAGAGGACTGTGTGGGTAAACATCGGGTTCACCTTTTGTCATGAAATATACAGACAGGAAAGCAGGTAAATGAGCCGGAGGTGGATGTCCATTTTAAGCTTTATTGGACTAATGTGTTTAACTGGAGAGTTAAAAGCAATGCCATTAAAGGTTGATTTCCAGGTACCTTATGGGCAGAAAAGCGGATTTATCATTGCCCATACCCAAACAAGTGCCCTTTTAGTGGTAGAAAATTTGGAAGATAAGCCTGTTTTTGTAACTCTAAAGCTGGAATTTCCTGCTGCATTTAAAGTTTCTCCTGCATCAGAATTCAGTGCATGCTTTTCTTTACCAGTAAAACACGCAAAATGGTTTCGAGTGATTGATTTTTCTGCGCCGACCTCTGGAGCTTATTCAATTAATATTCAGGTCACCTATCAATATAATGCAACAACTAAACACTTTACCAAGCATGAAACCATCCGGGTACTGGACGCCTTTAAACTCAAACAGGCTGTGCATCTGCAGAATTTCTATCTTCCGGCAGATGTCCAAGGACGTCCTTTAAAGGCGCAAAGGCCCTATACTTTAATTTTACGCTCCCCATTCTGGTTCCGAGAGCAAAAGGGTATCAGTCCTCCCGCTACCTACCTGGGGGTGATATTGCGCAACAATCTACCTTTTTCTGTACCAGTAGTAGTACATTTGAAAGTATGTAACCCCAAAACAGGAAAGAGAATCGCTGGTTTTGATCCACAATTACCACCTGGCCACGGGGGTTTAAGCTTAAAGGGCAACTACCGATTGGTTATGTTGCCTCCTCATCAGACTATAAATCTGTCCCTGCCAGTATATGGAGAAGCAGACACGCTACTTCCGGGTCAGTATCAGGGTAAACTCACGCTCAAATTCTTTGGTACCGAACTCATCCTCGCAGAAAAAACCTTTCCTTTACACGCCACCTCACGTCGGCAGATATCCCTTTTCAATACCTGTCTAGCTATTGTGCTGGATTTAGGTTTGCTCATTGGTTTTATCTGGCAGCGATACTGGCTAAAGACATTTAAAATGCGCCATTTCATGACCATTACCCTATTCGGGGCAAGTATCTTTGCTGTTGTTAATTTACCTGGTCACTTTTTATTCCAGTTTGCCCATTTATGCTTGGGGCCATTTGCCTTTTTTATCACTGGGCTGTTTTATGAGATAATCTTTTATATCCTGCTTGTTGCCCTAGTGTGGCTTATTCCTTGTCCGGGTGTTACCACCCTGGCCATTCTTATCCGCTCACTTTTAAACGATTTTCTTTTTGGGAGTTTCACACCTGCTTCACTTCTTGCTTTGGGACCATACACTTTGTTTCTGGAAGCAGCCTTTTATGTAAGTGGTCTTACCCGAGGACAGAAACCCCGCTTAACCCTGGCTTTATGGCTGGGGCTGGCTGATGCTGCCATCAGCTATATCACCCTGAATTTATTCATGGTTCTTTATCGGCTTTATTATGCTGATTGGTATATCTGGCTTTATCTACTTGTACCTGGCTTTCTTTACACCTTTGTAGCTACTTTTGCTGGCATAAAACTAGGACAGAGGCTTAAGTGCGTAAATGTGTAGATGCGTGAAAGCGTAGATGGAAGGGGAGATGGTGTTGATGCAGATAGAAGAACTTAGTTTTACCTATGCAGGTAAAGACCGGCCCGCACTTGCCGGGATCAATTTGAGCATAAAAGAAGGAGAATTTTTACTGATTACCGGCCCTACAGGTTGTGGCAAAAGCACTCTTCTAAAGACTTTAAATGGACTTATTCCAGCCGAAGTAACAGGAAATTTGGAAGGAAAGGTGCAAATCAGGGGCGTACCGGTAACAGACTTAAATCACCATGATAGATGTAGCACTATTGGACTTATCTTTCAAAATCCAGATGACCAGCTTTTTACCACCAAAGTAGAAGAAGAAGTGGGCTTTGGTCTGGAAAACTTAAACCTTTCACAGACAGAAATGGAAAAACGCATTACCGCTGCTCTCTGTCAGGTCGGATTAGAAGACTTTAGACATGGCTCCACTTTTAATCTATCTGGCGGTGAAAAGCAAAGATTGGCTATTGCCTCGGTTTTGGCCATGCAGCCAGCCGTCTTAGCCCTGGATGAACCCCTGGCCCAGCTAGACCTTATTGGTGTGAAGCAAGTATTGGAAGTGCTTTTAAGCCTCAAAAAACGAGGGGTTACTGTTATCTTGGTAGAACACCGCCTCCCCTGGGTCGTGCCTTACGCTACCCATGTCGTCGTTATGAATCAGGGAAAGGTATTGTTTAATGGTTCTCCCCAGGCCCTGTCGCCGGATTTATTGCAAGAATTGGGTTTAAAACCGAAGGCACCACCCAGGTTTTCTGATTTAGAGACATTAAAAATGTCTTTGACTCCAGTGAGATCCTTTTCCCGCCAGGACTGGATATTAAAAGCAGAAGGATTAAGTTATCTCACCCTGCTGAAAGGTATTTCCTTTTGCCTTTTCCCGGGCGAAATAGTAGCCATTGTGGGTCCCAATGGGGCAGGGAAAAGCACATTGCTTCATCTTCTGGCGGGTTTACTCTCACCCACACAGGGGCGCATTTTAAGTGACAAGTCCGCAGGTCTTGTTCTGCAAAATCCTGATTTGATGCTGTTTTCTAAAACAGTGTGGGAAGAAGTGGCCTTTGGGCTGAAGAGCAGAAAAATACCATCTGGTCAGATTGCACAAAGGGTAGAAACTATCCTCAGGGCATTGAATTTAATGGCCTTCAAAGATGATGCACCCCAGGCCTTGAGTCGGGGGCAGAGGTTACGGGTAGCAGTTGCCTCGGTTTTAGCCCTTAACCCAGACATCCTGCTCCTAGATGAGCCTACCTCAGGCCAGGATGCAGGGGAGATTGAAAGGCTAATGCATTATTTAAAAACATTAACCCTTCAGGGCAGGACAGTGGCCTTTGTTACCCATGACCTAGATGTTGCTTTCAAATGGGCAGATAGAATTTTCTTTATGGAACAAGGACAGATTGTCTTTTGTGGAGAGAAGGGTGGAACGCATTAGAAAAATTATCCAAGCAGAAATCAAACCCTCATGGTTCAGCCAGCTTGATCCAAGGACAAAAATGGCCTTTTTGGCCAGCACGGTGTTATTAAGTATTAGCTTGGATAGACCTTTATCGCTAGCCATCTTGTTTCTTAGTATCCTCTTTTTATATTTATTGGCCCGGCTGTCTTTGATTCAGTTAAAGCTGGCATGTTTATTTATTGTCCTCAGCCTCTGGACGACAATATTCAGTCAGGCCCTGTTTTATCAGGCATTTCCCCGTACAATTATGTTAACCCTTTTACCTGCTGATTTCCCAGTTTTAGGGAAATTAACTGGGGGCATTTACATCTATCGGGAAGGTTTAACTTATGGCCTGATCCAGGGGTTGCGGCTTACCAGTAATCTCGCCCTGGGGTTGCTCGTCTGTTTTACTACTGAAGCCAGAGATGTGCTTCTGGCCCTGACGGCTATAAAGGTTCCATATTCACTGGCATTTATGGTGATGACGGCCTTGCGTTTTATCCCCATTTTAACCGAAGAATTTATGAATGTGATCATGGCACAAAGGATAAAGGGCTTTGAACCCTTTAAATTCAGGCACTTGCCCAAGATGGTGTTTTTCACCCTCACGCCGGTGCTGGCCAATACATTAAGGCGCTCATATACCCTGGCGGCCGCAGCTTACAGCCGGGGATTTTCTCCCACAACCCAGCGGAGCAGTTGGCAGCAATTAGCGTTTAAATGGTCAGATAAAATAGGTATTGCTTTGGTGCTAACCCTGTCCATTTTTGTTGCCCTGGTAAAGTTTATTTATTTTCTTTACGCCCAGGGCATTTTTTACCACCCGGGCTGGCAGTGTTTTTATGCCCTAGGGAGTAAATTGTGAGAGAGTTTGTAGAGTTTTTAAGGTTGGTAAAAGTTATGGCAAATTATACAAGGGAAGGGGGGTGAGAGTAGAAATTGGATAATATTTAAGTCCCCCTGGCCGAAACAGAGTTTAGGGGAAGCTTCGGCCAGGGACGAAGAGGAGGGGATAAGGCCCCACCCCGTTTAAATAAAAGCACAAACCGGGGCCAAATACAAGGGAAAAGAGGAGGTCAAGATGCGGAAGAAGGTCTGGATGCTAGTAGGAATTTTACTGTGTTTTATCTTTATGACCCAGACGTGGGCTCAGGAAGCGGTTGAATTGGAAGAAATTGTGGTTACAGCCACTAAAACACCCAAACGCATAGAAGATGCACCGGCCAGTATTACTGTTATTACGGCTGAAGATTTAAAAAAAGAAAATGTGAAGACCCTGGATGAGGCATTGCGCCATGTTAGTGGCATCTTTTTACGGCGGGGAAAGGGTTTAATGGATACCCTCAGTGCCGTTACCTTAAGGGGTTTTCCAGAGCAAAAGCGCACTTTAATTTTACTTGACGGTCAACCCCTTAACAATGGCTATACAGGAGCAGTGGACTGGAACAGTTTACCCCTTGAAAATATTGACCGCATTGAAGTGGTAAAGGGTCCTTTCTCTTCCCTTTATGGTGGTAATGCCATGGGAGGCGTGATTAATATTATTACCAAAACGCCTAAGAAGCGGGAGATCAGAGCAAAAACGGGTTATGGCACCTATGATACCGTTATGGAGGGGTTCTATTATGGTGATAACTGGAAGGATAAGTTATTCTTTTCCTTTGGGTATGAAGGAAAAGATACAAATGGATATGTAACAGATTATTATGTCAAAACCAAAACTTCTACAGGCACAGGCACACCGGTTACAGGTGCAATAAGCACTACCGATGCATATGGCAATCCAGGTTATATTTTAGGCGATAAAGGGGATAATTGGATTCGCACTTATAATGCCAACACCAAGTGGCAATGGAAATTTGATAAAGATAGTAAATTGACCTTCTACTTCCAGGAAGGTTTTTATAAATATGGTTATGACAACGGCCAATCTTATTTGCGCGATGCCAATGGAAATGTGGTGGATAGCGGAAAGGTAGAGATTGAGGGAAAAGTGTATAAGGTATATCCATATTATTTTTGGGGAAGTTATGGAAAAGAAATTACAGATGTTTATCACCTTAAGTTTGATTCCAAACCTGCTACTAATTTGCTTTTACATTTTACAGGAGGATTATTAGATGAAAGGACAAACTGGTATGTAACGCCTCATTCGTGGACTCGCTATGTTCCTTTGCTTACTTCTACACCTTCTAAAAAATATTACTGGGAATTCCAAACAGATGTTATTCACGAAGAAGGTCTCTTGACTTTGGGAATTTCATATCGTCGTGACCAAGCTCATACTCGTGAGTGGAAATTAACTGACTGGAGGAGTAAAAATAGCATAGAGGAATTACTCTATAGTTGTGAAGGTAAAACCCGCACCATTTCTTTTTATTTCCAAGAAGAGTTAAACTTGCCTTATAATCTTACTGTTTACACAGGCGCGCGTTATGACCACTGGAAGACCTGGGATGGTTATTTTGAAGATTATCAAAAAAATGAAAGTGAACATTACGCCTCTCGCAAGCAATATGCTTTCAGCCCTAAGATTACTTTTGTCTGGAAGCCTCTAAAGTTTGCCACCTTTAGACTTTCGGCCGGAAGTGCCTTTCGGGCGCCTAATGTGTATGAATTATACCGGACCTGGTATTGGGGTAGTACTGAATACAAAGGCAATCCCAATTTAAAACCAGAAAAAACCCGCTCTTGGGAAATTGGTACTAACTTTTCCTTTTTTGAAGGCAAAACAGTGCTTAAGGCTACTTATTATGAAAACTATGTCAAGGACTTAATTTATAGGACAGAAACCACCTCAGGCGTAAAGGAATATGCTAATGCCGGTAAGACAGACATTAAAGGCATAGAACTAGAGGCAGAACAGAAAATTACAGACTGGTTAAAGGTTTTTGGTGTTTGTTCTAATAAACTAACAATGAAGATTGTAGAAAACACTGCCAAACCTGAATCAGTAAATAAGTGGATCACTTATACCCCAAAAGTTACCGCTAGTGCTGGTATAGAAGCAAATTATAAATTCTTAAAAGGCACTCTCACTTGGAACTATGTAGGGAAGGTTTATAAAAAAGATGATAACTCTGACACTGCCGAAAATGTCCCGGGTGTATTTGATAGTCACCACCTTGTAAACTTAAAGCTGAGTGCTGATGTTACCAAATATGCCACTATTTCCTTTGCCGTTGATAATCTTACTGATGAGGACTATTACTGGTCTTATAAGACTCCTGGTAGGACTTACTGGGGCCAGATTGAGCTGAAATATTAAAAAGACACTGGGCAGAGTAATCTGCCCGGTTAATTGCTTGCATACAGTTTCCTTACATGCTAGAAAAGTTAATAATATACTCAAAATAAGGAGATTTAATATGACCTGTCGTCGGACCGTTTTTCCCTTTACCGCCATTGTAGGCCAGGAGAAAATGAAAAAGGCCCTTATTTTAAACGCCATCAATCCTGCCATTGGCGGGGTGTTAATTCGGGGTGAAAAGGGCACGGCCAAGTCCACGGCGGTGCGGGCCCTAGCCTTTTTGTTACCTGAAATAGAGGTTGTTGCCGACTGCCCTTTTAATTGTAATCCGCATTTAGAAACAGAAATGTGTCATGCCTGCCGGGAGCGAAAGGCACGGGGAGAAAGATTACCTATTGTTAAACGGCGGATGCAGGTAGTGGATCTGCCTTTAGGTGCAACTGAGGATCGGGTGGTGGGTACACTTGATATTGAGAGGGCACTTAAGACAGGGGAAAAACGGTTTGAACCAGGTATCCTGGCTGCCGCACATCGCGGGATTTTGTATGTAGATGAAGTCAATCTTTTAGATGACCACCTGGTAGATGTGTTATTGGATGCCGCTGCCATGGGCGTAAATATTGTGGAAAGAGAAGGAGTGTCCTTTTCTCATCCAGCCAAATTCATTCTCATTGGCACCATGAATCCGGAGGAAGGAGAGCTGCGGCCGCAATTTTTGGATAGATTTGGATTGTGCGTTGATGTAGAGGGCATTGAGGATCCGCCAATGCGAGTAGAAATTGTGAAACGGTGGCTAGAATACGAACGCGACCCTCATGCCGTAGAGAAAAAGTGGGCAGCGGAAGAAAGGTGCTTGCGTGGACGCATTGTAAAGGCCCAAGAGCTTTTACCAGAGGTATCTTATAGTGATGACATTCTCACTTTGATTGCCCAGATTGCCATTGAAGCAGGTGTAGATGGCCACCGGGCAGATATTGCCATGCTTAAGGTTGCTCGGACTTTGGCTGCCTATCATGGTCACTCTGAAGTGACAGAAGATGATGTTAAAGAAGCTGCCGAGTTAGTATTACCTCACCGCTTACGTCGGCATCCATTTCAGGAACCGCAAACAAGACCGTCAAATACAGAAAAATCATTTTCTAAACCTCACTCTCATCCTCATCAGCCTTCCCAACCAGGAGAAAAAAAAACGATAATTTAAGTCCAGATGAACCTTCGTTTCCTGAAAGTCGGGCGGATGCATCACAGGAAGTGTGTTTTGATATAGGTCATCCATTCCCTGTCAAAAAAATCGCTTTTTCTAAAGATAAACTTACCCATGAAGGCCAGGGCCGTCGGAGTGCTGCCTTAATTGAACATAAACGGGGCCGCTATGTCAGGGCACAAATACCGCGACAGAAAACAACAGACCTGGCGATAGACGCTACTTTACGTGCCGCTGCACCTTACCAGCTTATGCGTGGACGCAGGGTAGGGGAGCAGATAATAATTTCCAGCACTGACTTTAGAGAAAAGGTAAGAGAAAAGAAGATTGGACATACGATTCTCTTTGTTGTGGATGCCAGTGGGAGTATGGGGGCCAATCAAAGGATGGTAGCGGCCAAAGGGGCCATTTTGTCTCTGCTAATAGATGCCTATCAGCGGCGAGAAAGGGTGGGGATGATCGCCTTTAAGGGAAAAAAAGCAGAATTAATACTGCCCCCAACAAACAGCGTGGAGCTGGCCAAGCAGAGACTGGAAATCCTACCCACCGGAGGTAAAACTCCACTTGCCCATGCCCTCTGGTTAGCAAAAGAAACTATGATAAAAGAATGGCGCAAGTATCCGAGAATGCGTCCTTTATTGGTCATTATTTCTGACGGACGGGCAAATGTGAGTATAGGGCAGCAAAATCCCTGGGATGAGGTAAAACAAGTGGCTGAAACATTACAAAAAGCAGGCATTGAATCCATTGTCGTAGATGTAGAAGCAGGTTTTGTTAATCTGGGCAGGATGCAAAACTTAGCAGAATATTTAAAGGCCAAATACTATCGGCTTGAGGATTTACAGGCAGATAACCTGGCTCGATTAGTAAGGAATTACGTTTAGGGAGGGAGCAACGCTCCTAACTTGACCCCCCCTTTTAGTCTGTGGTAAGGAATTCAAAACAAAATTGCCCAAGAAGGGTGAATTGTTTTTAGGCAGAAATGATGCAAAAATTATATCTGCCTAAGTGCGGCATAAATTAGTATCCCATAAAACAATTTAGGTATAGATTAGGTTAAACGTTAAGACTGTCAACTATAAACCATCAACAAATTGTGAATAAACCTGCCAGTCCCAAAACCCGTGATTGATTTTTTGGAGAAGGATATTTAAAAGAATTATCCCTCTCCTTCTAAAAGATTATATGCCAGGGCCTCGCTTATACGGTCAAGGGTCTTCACTTGCTGCGCTCGTTCCGACCTGTGCCTTTTTAGGCACAGGCGGCGCCCTTCGGGCTTGCCCTTGACTGCACTCGGCCCTGGCAAAAAAGAAAAATTGAAAGGAGGAAGGGAAAAAGAAATTTTTCCTTTTTCCTTCTGGCCTCAAAAAGAAAAGAGCGCCGAAGCGAGCGAGGTCAAGGCTGGCTGATAAGCCACCCGCAGGGCTTGGCCTTGACCGCATGAGCGAGCGGAGGTGCTATAATTATAATTGGGCTTGAAGAAAAAGGTCTCCACATATTTAATAGAATGCTTAAGGCATTTTTTTATGGGCGCGCAGATTTTGGGAAAACAGTTTGCTTTATTTTAGAGCCTTTTTGTTTTATCATTGTTTTTACGCTGTAAGTGTTTTTTCACCTTTTAGGTGAAAGGTATTTTTTAAAGATCGCTTTATTATAGCCCACTTGCGGGGTTTCTTATAGGGCAATCGCGGATTTTGGGCAGTTTTATCACTTGAAAATTAACAAAATTTATGTTAAATTTCAAGCAATGTATATAAAACGAGTTTTTGCCAAACCTATAAAAAAGTCCCTGGAGTTTTTTCCTGTAGTTGCAGTAGTTGGTGCTAGGCAAACAGGAAAGACAACACTTGTGCAAAATGAATTTCCTGAACGAAGATATTTTAGCCTAGATTCTCCTTCTATACGGGAAGTTCTGCAAAGAGAACCTTATTCCTTTTTAACTTCTCAAAAAGGGGAAATTACTCTGGATGAGGTGCAAAAAGCACCTGAGGTTTTTGATGTGCTAAAACTTATGGTGGATGAAAATCGTAAACCAGGACAATTTTTGCTAACAGGTTCCGCCAATTTTTTATTATTAAAAAATATTTCTGAAACACTAGCAGGTAGAATTGCCATCTTTGAACTTCCAGGATTTCTTGTGGCAGAATCAATGGAAGGCAAGCCATCATCTTTTATTTTAAACTGTTTGAAAGGCAAAGTTTCCCTTCCTGAGACTTTGGATTTGTCTATATCTTTAGAAGATTTTGTCCTAAAGGGAACCCTTCCTCCAGCTGTTTTATCCCCTGATAATACGATTAGAAACCTCTGGTTTGACAATTACATTGCTACTTATCTGGAAAGGGATCTGAGAGAGTTGTCTCAAGTGGCTTCTTTAGGAGATTTCAAGCGTTTCATGAGCCTTCTTGCCTTAAGGACTGCTCAGGTTTTAAATGTATCTGAAGTAGCTAGAGACGCTGGAATTTCAGTATCAACTGCTAGGAATTATCTTCATCTTTTAGAACTTTCTTATCAAGTAAGGAGACTTATTCCTTATTTCGCTAACATAGGCAAAAGATTGGTGAAAGCACCTAAAATCCATTTCAGGGATACAGGTCTGGCCATTGCCCTTGCTGGAATTGCTTTGAATGAAGAAAATATTTCTCTAAATCCATATTATCAGTTTCTGGTTGAAACATTTATTGTGGAAGAGATAATAAAACTCATTTCTCTACAGGAACCCAGAGCCAGATTTTATTACTTTAGAACCCATGGCGGGGGAGAGGTGGACCTAGTCCTTGAACTGGGGAATATTCTTCTCCCAATAGAGATTAAAGCCACTTCCAAAATATCGCTAAAAAAAATGGCAAGCCTTAAACAATTTTTGTCTGATTTTAAACAAAAATCTCCATTAGGCATTGTGGTTTATCTGGGAAAAGAGATTTTTAATGTTGGTAATATAATAGTTGTTCCTTGGCACTATATACTGGTGGATAAAAATTGATGCTCTTTGGAGAAGATACAGGTTTGGAAAACTCTGAGGCGCAATTCTTTTTGTTGTAAATGCCAGCAGTAGTATAATTAAAACTTGCGAGACCAAAAGGAATTTTCAAACAAGCTCATTTTAGGTTGACCTCATCTTTGGCCTGTGATAATTAAAGTCAACATTGCCCAAGAAGGGTAAATAAAAGCCACGAAGGCTTAAACAAGGCCTGCGTGGCTTTTTGTTTTTTAGGAGGAAATAATGCAGAAGATTAAACTCGCTGCCATTATGTGGAGTTCCCATGTAGGGATGCTGGTCAGGGCATGTCAGAAGTTGCCTTTTTTACAGGCAAAAATCTTTTCTAATTACACTTTAAGTACAGATGAAAACACTTATACAGAAGCCATCAATGCACTGGAAGAGGCAGATTTAATTCTGCTTTACCGTTCTTCTGAGGCGTTCTGGGACAGTTTGGAGCCTGAATTAAAGCGACTTGCGCAGCAAAAACCACTAATCTGTCTTTCGCACGACCCAGCCTATTGGGTGTTATCTTCAGTGCAGGCAGAAGTCGTTACCACGGCTCATCGTTATCTTAACTTTGGTGGTGAAGAAAACTTTTTTAACCTTGTTTGTTATATACTTAAAGAGGCACTTGGATATGAGATAGATTATCAACCACCAAAAGATATGCCTTGGCAGGGGATTTACCACCCGCGGGCAGATAAATACTTTAACGATGTTGAGAGTTATCTTGCCTGGTATCAACCCAAGGACGCACCGACAGTGGGTCTGCTTATTTCCCGTTATTATTGGGTAAATCGCACTTTAGACATAGAGGACACCCTCATAGAAGTTTTAGAATCACTTGGATTGAATGTCATCCCGGCCTTTTCTTACAGTACCAAAGACGAGAGTGTTGGGGCAAAGGGGAGTGCGCAGGTTATCAAGGAGTACTTTTTAAGGCCCGATGGCACTCCTTGCATTGATGCCTTAATCAAACTTCAGGCCTTTTTTCTGGGCCGGGAGACAGGAGAGGATTTAACTGACCCGCACGGAGCCACAACCGGGGCAGAGCTTTTGAAACAACTGGGCGTGCCTGTATTCCAGCCTGTTGTTTCTTATCACAAAACCATTTCTGAATGGGAAAAAGATCCACAGGGGCTTGGGGCAGAAATTGGCTGGTCTGTAGCAATGCCCGAATTTGAAGGGGTAATTGAGCCCATTATTGTTGGTGCGGCCAGGAAATTTCAGGATAATATTACTGGTACAACGGTAGAAGAACGAACGGCCATTAAAGAGCGGTGTCAGCACCTGGCCGAACGGGTAAAAAAGTGGGTTGAGTTGAGGTATAAACCCAAATCACAAAGGAAAATTGCCTTTATTTTACATAATAATCCCTGTGCGAGTGTAGAGGCCAGCGTTGGCGGGGGAGCGCATCTGGATACCCTGGAAAGCGTTGCCCGGATTTTAAATCGGCTGAAGGCAGAGGGTTATGAGATTGCCCATCCCCCAAAGGACGGCAAAGAATTAATAGAAACCATCATGTCCCGTAAGGCCATTTCTGAATTTCGTTGGACAACGGTAGAAGAGATTGTCAACAAAGGCGGAGCTTTAGCCTTGCTTTCCCTAGAGACTTATCAAAAGTGGTTTGATGCCTACCCTGATAAGGTAAAAAAGCGCATTTGCGAGGTCTGGGGTAATCCTCCGGGTGAACCCATGCATGGTGTGCCGGCGGCCATGGTTTATGATGGCAAAATCGTTGTTACCGGCGTAAGTTATGGTAATGCTGTGGTCTGTGTTCAACCCAAGCGCGGTTGTGCGGGGTCCCGCTGCGACGGTCGGGTGTGTAAAATTTTACACGACCCTGATGTACCACCGCCCCATCAGTATATTGCCACTTATCGCTATTTACAGGACATATTTGGGGTGGACGTCATTGTTCATGTGGGTACACATGGCAACCTGGAATTTTTACCTGGAAAAGGGGTAGGGCTCTCGGCTGCTTGCTTTCCTGATTTAGCCATAGATAGATTGCCACATCTTTACATTTACAACTCAGACAATCCTCCTGAAGGGGTGATTGCAAAACGGCGGAGCTATGCCACACTGGTAGACCACATGCAAACAGTGTTGGTAGAGAGTGGACTTTATGAAGGTCTGGCTGAACTGGAGCGGCTTTTAGATGAATACCAACAAGCCCAGATTGGTGATAGGGCCCGGGCGCATACTCTGGAGCACATGATTTTAGATAAAATGAAAGACGCAAAATTAGATAAGGAAATCCACTTAGAAGAAGATATGCCCTTTGGTGAAATTGTAAAAAGGCTGCATGAGGTCTTGACCCGCATTCGCTCCAGTCAGACACAGGATGGTATGCACATCTTTGGTGAGTTGCCAAAAGGAGAAAAACGGGTGGAATTTATACGGGCCATTTTACGCTATGACGATGGAGAGGGTGTTTCTTTTAGACGCGCTCTCTTAACTCTTATGGGTTTAGATATACAAGAGGTTTTAAAT
The DNA here is from genome assembly GCA_021160485.1 of Candidatus Desulfofervidaceae bacterium. Taxonomy (GTDB): domain Bacteria; phylum Desulfobacterota; class Desulfofervidia; order Desulfofervidales; family Desulfofervidaceae; genus JAJSZL01. The sequence continues at coordinate 6,629 of JAGHCL010000216.1, read as the reverse complement.
AGACCTGATTATTACCATCCTGTCTTAAAGCTTACCTATGGGCAGTTGCTCTCTCGTCTGGAGGAATTATCCAAGTCATTTATCAGGACATTTTTAAACAACCCTGAAGTTCCTTTAGAGAAGTTAGCTCAGGAAGTCATGGGTGATTGGCTTAAAGAGAAGACGGCCTTACCACAACTTGCTTTGCTTAAAGATAAGGTCTTGGAGATAAACAGGCGTATTGAAGCCAGTAAAGAAGTAGATAGTTTATTGCGCGGATTTGCTGGTGGTTATATTCCTCCTGGCCCTTCAGGTTTAATTACCAGAGGACGACCTGATGTGTTACCGACAGGGCGGAATTTTTACTCCTTAGACCCCCAGCGTGTGCCGACGAAAGCAGCCTGGCGAGTTGGAATGAGATTGGCCGAAGCCACTCTCGCCAAGCATTTAAAAGAAGAAGGGCGTTATCCAGAAAATATAGGTTTTTACTGGATGTGCACGGACATCATGTGGTCTGATGGCGAAGGCATGGCACAGATAATGTATTTGTTAGGGGTCAGACCAATTTGGCGCAGTAATGGACGGGTAAAGAGTTTTGAAATTATTCCTTTAGAAGAGCTAAAACGTCCTCGGATTGATGTTACTATCCGAGTGTCTGGCATTACGCGGGATAATTTCCCCAACTGCATAGGGTTGATAGATGAAGCCATCATGACAGTGGCGAGCCTGGATGAGCCAGTAGAGATGAATTTTGTGCGCAAACACACCCTGGAACAGCTAAACTCTAAAGGAAAAACAGAATCGCATAAAGAGGCCTGGCGTGAGGCAACTTACCGCATTTTTGCCAGTAAACCCGGCACTTATATGGCAGGTGTAAATCTGGCCGTTTATGCCTCAGCCTGGAAAGAAGAAAAGGACTTAGCCGATATATTCGTTTACTGGAATGGGTATGCTTATGGGAAGGATGTGTTTGGCAAACCTTCACATCAACAGTTGATAGAAAACTTAAAGACGGTAGAAGCTACTTTTAATAAAGTCGTCAGTGATGAATATGATTTATTTGGCTGTTGCTGTTATTTTGGCACTCACGGAGGCCTTACGGCAGCGGCCAAGGTATATTCGGGAAAGGAGATAAAGGCCTACTATGGTGACACCCGTGATCCTGAAAAGATAGAAGTTAACGATTTGGCGGACGAAATAAGGCGGGTGGTGCGTACTAAGTTGCTCAATCCCAAATGGATAGAGGGCATGAAGCGTCATGGCTATAAAGGTGCTGGTGATATTAGCAAGCGGATTGGGCGCGTCTTTGGTTGGGAGGCAACCACGCAGCAGGTAGATGACTGGATTTTTGACGATATTGCTCGCAAATTTGTCCTTGATGAGGAGATGCGAGATTTCTTTCAAAAAAATAACCCTTGGGCCATGGAGGAGATATCGCGTCGTCTCTTAGAGGCCCATGAGCGGGGTCTCTGGCAGGCTGACCCGGAGGTGCTAGAGAGACTTCAAGAAACATATCTGGAGATAGAAGGCTGGCTGGAAGAGGATATGGGCGATACTAGGGGTGAATTTCAGGGTGGAATGGTGGATGTGATTACGGCAGAAGAAATAGAAAACTGGGCAAGGTTAATGCAAAAAGCACTGGCAGATAAGTGATTATTTGGTTTTGTTCAATTTCAACTGAAGCAGAGCAGCTATTTTTTTGCTTGTGTCCTGCACCTAGATACTGTGATAAATATCAACCCCTCGTTTTCAACAGCATAACACCTAAATTAGATATCATCCTTTAACATCTTTATAATATGCTTAGCAAGCTTGTCGTTTATTTCTCTATGTCTTGGTATTGGCTGAGATACTTTTGTCCTTGGATTTTGATACCAATCATGCCTTCCACCATGTCTTATAAAAATACATCTCATCTCCTCTATTTTCCTGATTAAATCCCTTCTTTTCATGCTACTTTCAGTTCAGCTACTTTCCTTACACATGGTATCTCACCACTTGTTAAATCTTTATAAAGGTCTTTAAGATTCTCCTTTAATTCTTCAAAAGTTTCTCCTTGGGTCATATAATCAGGATATTCTTCTAAATATCCAATCCACCATTTACCATCTTGCCAGTATTTAAATTTTACTGTTTTCATAATTCCCTATTTTTCTAGCTAGCTTTATTTTATTCTCTTGGATGCTTTTCCTCTACCATAACTTGTTTTTAGCGTCAAGAAAAAAACCTTTCTGAAAAACTGGATTTTTTGTCCAAAAGATGGAAAGTTGGATTTAGTTTTTACGCCTTATTCGGTTTGCAAAAAGCTTACTTCGGTTTGGCCATACTGTCTTTTGTCTATTAACAAAAACCCTTCAAGAGAAAATCGCTCTTGAGGAGAATGTTCTATGACGATAATTCCCTCTTTTGCCAATAACCCGGGTAAATGGCGAATAAGATTTAATGTTTTTTCCACATAACCCTTGGCGTAAGGAGGGTCCATGAAAATGAGGTGATAGGTATCTTTAAGAAAGTTAAGTCCTTTTAGGATGTCCCGTTTGTAAATGACGGCTTCTTTTTTTATCCCCAGCGCTAGGAGATTCTTTTTAATTGCCTGGATAGCTAGATGGTGTTTGTCTATAAAGACGGCTCTTTTTGCACCTCGGCTGAGGGCCTCTATGCCCAGATTGCCTGTACCGGCATAAAGGTCAAGGACAATGGTGTCTTGGGATAAGGATGGTAATATGTTAAAGATGGATTCTTTAACTCTGTCACTGCTGGGCCTGATTTTAAGGCCGGCAGGTACAACCAGACGCCGGCCTTTATACTTTCCTGTGATTACCCGCATTTACAGGTATTTATCCAGCAAAATCTCCGCAATTTGCACCGCATTTAGGGCCGCCCCTTTGCGGATATTATCGGCTACCACCCAGAAAGCAATACCGTTTTCAAAGGCCAAATCCTCACGAATGCGGCCTACAAATACTTCGTCCTTACCTGCTGCTTCTATGGCTAGAGGATAGAGATTATGGGATGGATCGTCCACTACAATCACTCCCGGTGCCTTACTTAATATTTCTCGCACTTCACTAGCCGTGAGTTTCTTTTCTAACTCCATGTGGACAGCTTCTGAATGGCCATAAAATACAGGAACACGCACACAGGTAGCACTAACCGTAATTGAATCATCTTCCATGATCTTTTTCGTCTCATAATACATCTTCATTTCTTCTTTGGTATAGCCGTTTTCAAAGAAGACATCTATGTGAGGCAGACAGTTAAAGGCAATCTGGTAGGGATAAACGTTTGGCGTAACGGGTTTGAGATTAAAAAGCTGCCTTACCTGGGTTTCTAACTCATCAATGGCCTTCTGACCTGTACCGGAAACAGCCTGATAGGTAGCAACAATGACCCGTTTTATCCTGGCTACATCATGGATAGGCTTTAACGCCACAACCATCTGGATGGTAGAGCAATTGGGATTAGCAATAATGCCACGGTTTTTGTATTGGGCAATGGCATGTGGATTAACTTCAGGGACTACTAAGGGGATATCCGGCTCCTGCCTGAAGGCAGAGGAGTTGTCAATGACCACTGCTCCGGCTGCGGCAGCCAGGGGTGCATATTGTTTGCTCACCGAAGCCCCGGCGGAAAAGAGAGCAATTTGAATGTCCTGAAAAGAATCTTCAGTCAATTCCTCCACTGGTATTTCTTCACCATGAAAGGTGAACTTTTTTCCAACAGAGCGTTTGGAGGCAAGCAGTCTCAAATTTTTCACTGGAAAATTCCGCTGCTCTAAAGTTTTTCTCATTTCATTACCAACCGCGCCCGTAGCGCCAACAACAGCCACATTGACTGATTTCATAAATGCCCTCCTATTTTGACAAATTCAATTGTTTTATCTTCCATCCATAAAATGAGTTTTAATATCCACCTTTTTTGGCCAGATGTGGAATTAAGCCGCCATCCGTTATTAGTTCCTTCATGAAATCTGGCAAGGGTTGAATGGTAAAAACAAGATTTTTGGTTAAGTTTATTACCTCACCTTTATCAAGGTCAATTTTTAGGGTGTCGCCTTCTTCAGTGGCATCTACAACTTCCTCAGATTCTATGATGGGCAAACCGATATTAAACGCATTTCTATAAAAAATACGGGCAAAACTTTTCGCAACAACTACCTGAATTCCGGCTGCCTTAATAGCCAAAGGGGCATGTTCTCGTGAGGAGCCACAACCAAAATTCCGTCCAGCCACAATAATATCACCTTCTTTCACCAGTTCAGTAAAGCCAGGTTTTATGCCTTCCATACAATGTTTAGCCAGTTCCTTTGGGTCTGATGTGTTTAAATACCGGGCGGGAATGATAATATCGGTGTCAACGTTATCTCCAAACCGCCAAGCTTTACCTGTGATGTTCACTTTATGCCTCCTTTATTATCAAAAGCCTTTTTATCCAATTTCTTACGCTCAAATGGATTAATGTCAGTAAAACGTTTTTACGTGCGCATTAACGCAATAGATTTAACACGTTTGCCTTCTAATTTACCTCCTCCGGTCCCACAATTTTACCGGCAATGGCCGATGCTGCGGCCACGGCTGGGCTGGTCAGATAAACTTCGCTTTGAGAATGTCCCATCCGTCCAATAAAATTCCTGTTTGTAGTAGAAACGGCCTTTTCTCCAGGTGCCAGCACACCCATGTGACCTCCCAGGCAAGGACCACAGGTAGGAGTGCTTACGGCGGCTCCTGCTTCAATAAATGTCTCTATGATACCTTCCTTCAGGGCATCTAGATAAACTTGCTGAGTACCTGGAATTACAATACAGCGTACACCTTTAGCAATTTTTTTCCCTTTCAAAATACTTGCGGCCAGTCTTAAATCTTCTAGGCGTCCGTTGGTGCAGGAACCAATGACTACCTGATCTATTTTGATTTCACCTACTTCCGAAACTCCTCTGACATTATCCGGAGAATGCGGGAGGGCCACTTGAGGTTCTAGTGTACTTACATCATATTCTCGGGTGAAGAGATATTCAGCGTCTGGGTCACTCCGATAAATTTGGTATGTTCTTTTTGCCCTTGGTTGGACATAGGCTTCTGTCTTTTCATCCGGGGCAAAAATACCATTTTTGGCCCCAGCTTCAATAGCCATGTTGGCCATGGTGAATCTCGCATCCATAGAAAGCTGGCTGATAGTTTCACCACAGAATTCCATGGCTTTGTAAAGGGCTCCCTCTACGCCCAGGTCTCCAATGGTATAAAGAATTAAATCTTTCCCTGTAATCCACTTTGGTAAAGAGCCCTTGTAAACCAGCTTTATACTGGGTGGGACTTTAAGCCAGATTTCACCTGTAAGCATCACTGCTCCCAGATCTGTGCTGCCTACGCCTGTGGAAAAGGCACCTAGGGCCCCATAGGTACAGGTATGGCTATCTGCCCCAATGACCACATCGCCGGGTAACACCAGACCCTGTTCAGGCAAAAGCACATGCTCAATACCTACACTACCTACGTCATAAAAGTTGATGATGTCTTGTTCATAAGCAAACTTTCTTACTTCCTGACACTGGATAGCCGAAGGAATGTCCTTATTGGGGGTAAAGTGATCCAGGACAAGTGAAATTTTGTCCTGGGCAAATACTTTTTCCCCACCGGCTGATTTAAAAGCCTTAATGGCCAAAGGTGCAGTGATATCGTTGGCCAGGGCCATGTCTACCCTTGCTTTTATCAACTGCCCGGGTTTAACCATGTCCAGGTCTGCATGGGCAGCCAGAATTTTTTCTGTAATCGTCATTCCCATTTTAACCTCCTAGGAGTGTTTCTTCTTTTTCAACCTGTATTTTGCGACGGCGTATAAGGTAGAAGGAAAGAGCAACAGGGCCAGAGAGCATGTAAATTAAGGAAATACACCATAGCATAAGAAAAGGATGGCTCATGATAACTACTAAGAACAAGACACCCAACACCGAAGCCCGGAAAGGTTTATGTCTTACCCATTCTAAATCTTTAAAGCTGCGGTAACGTATAGTGCTGACCATCAAAAAAGAGAGAAGATAGGTAAGGGTCAAAAGCAGGTACTGGGTTACCTCTTGAGGGATTTGCCATTGTAAAGAATTGATCGCCGTTAAGGCCAAGGCCCCAGCCGCAGCTGGAATAGGTAGACCGATAAAGTAATGGGCATCCACTTTTTTTACCTGAGTGTTAAAACGGGCCAAACGTAATGCCCCACAGGCCAGATAAAGAAAGGCAGCTAGCCATCCCCATCTGCCCAGGGAGTTTAGGGCATAAGTAAAAATCAGTATGGCCGGAGCAGCGCCAAAGGCAATTAAATCTGCTAGGGAATCATATTCAACCCCGAAGGGACTTACTGTGCCTGTTAGTCTGGCTATTCTGCCATCAAGACCATCCAGAAAACCCGAGATTAGAATAGCAATAACTGCCTTTTCCCACTGACCCTGGATAGAGGCGACAATGGCGTAAAAACCAGCGAACATACTAGCAGTGGTGAGCAAATTGGGTAAAATATAAAACCCACGTTTTTCCTTTGTTTTCATGACCAATATCCTAAAATGGTTTCTCCTGCTTTTACCTTTTTTCCTAAAAGAGGAAGGAGGGTTGCGTTTTCGGGCAGATATAAGTCTACTTTTGAACCAAAACAGATAATCCCAATTC
>JAGHCL010000152.1 GCA_021160485.1 Candidatus Desulfofervidaceae bacterium | reverse complement strand
TTGCCAGGCTAGAGATCGTTGGCAATAAAGGTATAGATAAAGATGCCATTTTGGCTGTTATGAAGACCAAAGAAGGAGAACTGTTTGCTCCCAAGGTTATTCGGGAAGACATAAAGTCTATTTTTAAAATGGGCTACTTTAAGGATATTAAAGTTGAGGTCAAAGACTTGCCTCAGGGGAAGTGGGTGAAATTTATCCTTTCTGAAAAGCCACTTGTCAAACAGATAAAGATAAAAGGGAATAAAGCAATTAAGGAAGAAGATATTAAAGAAGTAATAGCGCTTAAAAGAGACACTATTTTGAAAGAGGAGTTGATTACCAAATCTATAGATCAAATTAAGGCGCTTTACCAGAAAGAAGGCTATTTTGACGCAGAAGTAAACTATGAAACCGTTTCTATTAATCCGCAAGAGGTGAAAGTCATTTTTAGCATTAAAGAAGGTGAAAAGGCCTATATCAAAAAGATTATTTTTGAGGGTAATAAGGCATTTTCAGATAAAAAGCTGAAAAAATTACTGAAAAATAAAGAAAGATGGTTTTTTTCTTTCATTACCGGTTCGGGAAAATTAAAAAGAGAAGAACTGGAAAATGATGTCAATCGGCTAGCTGGTTTTTATTACAATCACGGTTATATAAATGCTAAGATAGGGGAACCAGAGATTAAAAGGGAAGGTAAGGAAATATATGTTATCATTCCTATTGAGGAAGGAAAGCAATACCGGGTAGGTAAGATATCTATTACCGGAGACTTGCTTAAACCTGAAACCAAGTTAAAACAAAAGCTTAAGTTGAAAAGAGGGGATGTTTATAACCGGGAAAAGCTTCAAAAAGATATCTTTGCCCTTTCTGATATTTATGCTAACGAAGGCTTTGCCTATGTAGAAGTGTCTCCAGAGGTTCAACCCAATCCTGATACCCAGACTGTAGATATCACTTACAAAATTGCAAAGGGACCTAAGGTTTATATTAGCCGCATAGAATTTGAAGGTAACACATATACCCGAGATAAGGTAATCAGGAGAGAGTTGTGGGTAAAGGAAGGAGAGACATTTGATAAGCATAAATTGGAACAAAGTATAGAAAATTTGCAAAGATTAGGATACTTTGAAGATGTGCAGGTAGAAACAGAAAAAGGGAAGGAGCCCAATGAAATTAACCTCAAAATTAAAGTTAAAGAACAACCAACAGGTTCTTTTTCCTTTGGTGCTGGTTATAGTTCAGTGGAAAAGTTTATTGTGATGGCCGATATTACCAAACGCAACCTGTTTGGTCGCGGCCAACAGGTGACCTTAAGAGGCTATCTTGGAAGTATTACTAAGAGATATACCTTTGATTTTACCGAACCTTATTTGTTCGACACCCGCCTCTCTACTGGCTTTAAAGTTTTTAAATGGGATACAGAGTATATAGATTTTACTAAAGAAAGCAGTGGTGGAGAAATCAGACTAAGCTATCCCGTTGGCCGTTATTCAAGGCTTTATTCTACTTACCATTATGAACGGGCAAAGACGACCGATTTTTCTCAAGATGCCTCTCTTTATATTAAAGAACTCGCTTCCGGGATTACGACTAGCGCCTTAAGCCTTACCTGGAAAAGAGATACTAGAAATCGCTTTTTCAATCCCAGTCGGGGTGCTCTTCTTTCTGGAACGATTGAGTATGCAGGAGGGCCATTTGGTGGAGACAGCGGCTTTACGCGTTATGAAGGTTCAGCGTCTGTGTTTATTCCTCTGTTTTGGGATACTGTTGGTTTTATCAGGACAAAGGTCGGTTATATTGATAAGCGTGAAAACGGGATTTTGCCCCTATTTGAAAAATACTATTTGGGTGGACCTTATACCATCAGGGGTTATGATTTTGCTACTATTAGTCCTCGGGATCCTGAAACCGGCGAGAGAATCGGTGGGAACAAGATGGTGCTTTGCAATTTAGAATATCGTTTCCCCTTGGTGAAAAAAGTTAGATTGGTTGGAGTAATTTTCTTTGACATGGGTAATACTTATGATATAAATCAGGCTTTAGATTTTTCTGATTTAAAGAAGAGTGTGGGATTTGGTATCAGGTGGTTTTCACCAATGGGTCCAATCCGGTTAGAATGGGGTTATGCTCTGAATGCTGCGCCGGATGAATCTACTAGTAACTGGTCGTTTGCAATGGGAACGTTTTTTTAGTAAATACGTTTAACGTTAACACGTTAGGACGTTTTATCTACACATGTGCATTAACTTATAGAGGAGGAGATAGATATGAAAAAAATGGTGATTTTGGGAAGCCTGTGTTGCTGGTTGTTTTTGTTGATGGCCGTGCCCCTCCAGGCAGGTGAAATGAAGATTGCTATTGTGGATTTGCAAAAGGCCCTTAATCTTTGTGAGGCGGGTAAGGCAGCTAAGGCGAAGTTAACGAAAAAATTTGAGAAATTTAAGAAGGATTTAGATACCAGACAAAAAGAATTGGAAGATTTAAAAAAGGAGCTGGAGAAGCAGAGCCTGATGTTAAGTCTGGAGGCAAAAAGAGACAAAGAAAAGGAATATGAAAGAAAATTGAGGGATTTTAAAGACACCTATCAAGACTATAAAGAGGAGATGAAAAGGGCAGAATATGAAGCCATTCAGCCTATTTTGCAAGATTTGCACCGGGTAACAGAAAAAATCAGGAAGAAAGAGGGATATTTACTCGTTTTTGAAAAAAATAGTGCTGGTATTGTGTGTTATGAAAATAAGATAGATATTACAAATAAAGTTGTCCAACTTTATAATAAAGAATGGAAGAATAAGCAGAAAAAGGCAAAATAAAATGAAACTTTCAGCTATTGCTAAACATATCCAGGGAGAGCTGGCAGGTGATGGGGAGATAGAGATTACTGGTATTGCCCCAATTGACAGAGCTACTTCTGGTCAGATTACCTTTATCGCAAATAAGAAATACAAAAAATATCTTAAGACAACGAAGGCCAGTGCTGCTATTGTCCCACCTGAAGTTGAAGAAAGCTCTATTGCTCTAATTAAAGCCCCCAACCCTTATTTGGCTTATGCCCGGGTGGCACAGTTGTTTTACAAGTGGCCTTATAATTTTAAAGGTATTAGTCCGCAGGCAGTAATAGGTAAGGAAGTAAAATTAGGAGAAAATGTAACTATTTATCCATTGGCTTATATAGATGATAAAGCCCAAATTGGCGATGAGACCGTGATTTTTCCAGGTGTTTACATTGGGCCGCAGGTAAAAGTCGGTCGGCAAACGATTATTTATCCCAATGCCGTTGTATTAGCCGGATGTGAGATAGGTGATCGGGTGATTATTCACAGTGGCGTAGTGATTGGTAGTGATGGTTTTGGCTTTGCTCCTGATGAGCAGGGCAGATATATGAAGATTCCTCAGCTGGGTATAGTCAAGATTGATGATGATGTGGAAATAGGGGCAAATACTACCATTGATCGGGCGGCTCTAGGGGAAACGGTAATAAAGAAAGGAACCAAAATAGATAACTTAGTCCAAATTGGCCATAATGTTCAGGTTGGAGCAGATTCAGTTATTGTTGCCCAGGTAGGTATTGCTGGTAGCACACGGGTAGGCAATAGAGTAACCTTAGCCGGGCAGGTAGGTGTAGTCGGTCACATTGAAATTGGAGACGGGGTGAAAGTAGGGGCAAAAACAGGAGTAAACAAGTCTATTCCAGCTAATACGGCGATGGCATCAGGTGTCCCGGCCATGCCTTATCAGACATATTTAAAAACCATGGCTATACTTCCCAAACTGCCAGAACTTCTGGCAAGGATGAGAATGCTAGAGAAAGAATTGACGGGGTTAAAAAAAATAGTTGAGGGAAACGATGAAGAATAAAAAATGTTTACTTGATATCAGGGAAATACAGAAATTTTTGCCACATCGTTATCCTTTTCTGTTGGTGGACAGAATATTGGAAATAGAAGAAGGAAAAAGAATTGTAGGTCTAAAAAATGTGACCTTTAATGAGCCCTTTTTTCAAGGGCATTTCCCCCAGGCACCGGTAATGCCCGGGGTGCTCATCATTGAGGCCATGGCTCAGGTGGGGGGAGTGCTAGCCTATAAATCGGCTCCGCCTGAGGCACAGGGTAAACTCATCTATTTTGGGGCAATTGATAAAGTGCGATTTCGGAAACCTGTAATTCCTGGTGATCAAATTATATTTAAGCTTGAAATGCTAAGACAGGGGAAGAAAGTATGTAAAATGCGAGGAGAAGCCCTTGTTGATGGTGAGGTGGTAGCAGAAGGCGAATTAACAGCAGTGCTGGCGGAGTAAAATCATGCCTAAAATTCATCCTACAGCAATTATTGATAAAGAAGCAGAAATTGCCGAGACGGTCACAGTCGGGCCTTACTGTATCGTTGGGCCAAAGGTTTTTATTGACGAAGGGACTGTTTTAGGTTCCCATGTGGTAATACATTCACACACAAAAATAGGTAAGCATTGTCAGGTATATGCCTTTGCTTCTTTAGGTGCTCCTCCTCAGGATTTGAAGTATAAGGGCGAAGAAACCTGGGTAGAAATCGGAGACAACAATGTTATTCGGGAGTATGTGACGGTTAATCGGGGAACCGCCGGAGGTGGAGGAGTAACTTCCATCGGGAATAACAATCTGCTGATGGCTTATGCTCATGTGGCCCATGATTGTAAAATCGGCAGCCATGTAGTTTTGGCCAATGTAGCTACCCTGGCCGGGCATGTGGAAGTAGAGGATCATGCTATTATTGGGGGAATAGTAGCTATTCACCAGTTTGTCAGGATTGGCGCTTATGCCATTTTAGGAGGGCACTCTGGGACAGTTAAGGATATTCCTCCTTATGTGATGGCATCTGGCCCCCGAGCCAAATTATATGGTTTGAATTTAGTTGGTTTAAAACGGCATGGTTTCTCTTCTGATGTGGTTAAGGCCTTAAAAAAAGCATACAAAACCATTATTCACTCCCCGATGACATTAAAGAAGGCGCTGGATCTGGTTAAAGGTGATTCCATTTATAATATTCCAGAGGTTGAATACTTTGTTAAATTTATTGAGCATTCAAAACGAGGAGTGCCTCGGCAATGGGAGAAAAAATAGGCTTAATTGCAGGTAATGGCAAGTTTCCCCTTCTCTTTGCTCAAGCAGCAAGTAAAGAGGGTTATGAAGTAGTTGCAATAGCTCATAAGGGAGAGACAGAGCCAGATCTGGAGAAATATGTTAACCAAATTGAGTGGATTAAAGTAGGTCAGTTAGGAAAACTTATTAAAACATTCAAAAAGGCTGAGGTGAAAGACGTTGTCCTAGCTGGAGGTATTACCAAAAGACGACTTTTTACAGAAATTTTTCCAGACTTAAAGGCATTAAGTTTATTGACAAAGTTAAAAAATAAAAGTGACGACGCTGCCCTTAGGGCTATTGCCAAAGAACTGGAGAAAGAAGGTTTAATTGTGCGTCCATCTACATTGTTCATCTCTTCTTTAATTGCTCCCGCTGGTTGTTTAACAAAGAGAAAGCCAGACAGGGAAGAAGAAAAAGACATCAGATTTGGCTGGAAGATTGCTAAGGAAATTGGCAGGTTAGATATTGGCCAATGTGTAGTGGTGAAAAAACAGACAGTGGTAGCAGTAGAAGCGATTGAAGGGACAGATGAGGCAATTAGAAGGGGAGGACGGCTGGCCAAAGAAGGGGCAGTGGTGATAAAGGTGAGTAAACCCCAGCAAGACTTGCGTTTTGATGTGCCGGCTGTGGGTTTGGGAACGATAAAAACCATGGCTGAGGTAAAGGCCAATGTGCTGGCCATAGAAGCAGAGAGAACTTTAATCTTTGACAAAGAAGAAATGTTGGCGACAGCAAACGAGGTTGGGATTAGTGTGGTAAGTCTTGAAAGCGTTGATAGGTAAATAAGTAAGAGTGTTCAAAGGGTGATGTTCAAGGTTAAAATATAGCACGTAGAGCAGTGAAAAAGTAAGAAAGTGAGGAAGTAAATTTATTTGACACATCAATGGATATACGCAATTTGAAAGGGACATTATGGCTATAAAAGTTGGTGTAATTGGGGTTGGTTATCTGGGGCAGTATCACGCTGAGAAATATGCTCATTTACCAGAGGCAGAGCTGGTAGGAGTGATGGATATCAATCTAACCCGGGCCAAAGAAGTAGCCGGGCGCTTTCACTGTGAAGCCTTTTCTGAACTGCCACCCCTTTTAGCTAAAGTAGAGGCCATCAGTGTAGTTGTGCCTACACAGGCACATTATCAGGTGGCAAAGGAATGTCTGGTTCGAGGTAAGCATGTATTATTGGAAAAACCAATGACAACTACTTTGACCGAGGCAGATGAGTTAATTGAGCTGGCCGGCAAACAGGGAGTGATATTACAGGTTGGCCATTTAGAGAGGTTTAATCCGGCCGTGGCTGCTCTTTTTCCCCATCTGCAAAACCCGATGTTTATTGAAGCCCATCGGCTTGGACTTTCCCTTGAAAGAGGAACGGATGTAGATGTTATCCTTGACTTGATGATTCACGATATAGATATTATTTTAGCCGCGATATCTGCAAAAGTTAGCGAAATTAGGGCCGTAGGAGTGCCAGTAGTTTCAGGCAATGTGGACATTGCTAACGTCCGCCTAGAGTTTGAAAATGGGTGTGTGGCCAATCTAACGGCCAGTCGTATTTCTGGCAAGAAGATGCGTAAGATAAGATTTTTCCAAAAAGATGCCTATTTTTCTTTAGACTATGCTCAAAGAGAGCTGAATATTGTCCGCCGAGAGAAAAGGGGATTGTTGCCCTTTTCACATCAACTTCTGCGTTTTGAAGAAGATGACCCGTTACGCGCAGAAATTGCCTGTTTTTTAAAGGCCATTAAAGAGAAAAAAACGCCTGTTGTCTCGGGTGAAGATGGGAGGCGTGCTTTAAAAATTGCCCTGACCATCAATCAAGAAATAAAGAAACGCTTGGGTAAGATATTATCACAATGCCATTGTCAGCCACTAGTCACACTGGTCACCATCCCCTAATTTTCATGGTCGCTGGTGAGGCCTCAGGGGATTTACACGGTGCTAATTTGGTCAGGGCCTTAAAGGGAGAATTACCAGAAGTAAGCATTTACGGAATTGGTGGGCCCAGAATGAAGGCGGCCGGCCTTCACTCGGTTTATGCGGCGGAGAAACTAGCTGTAGTAGGTTTAACCGAAGTCTTTGCTCATTTAAAGGACATCTGGTTGGCCTGGCAGCGGGCCAAAGAGTTTTTTTTGAAGAAAACACCTTCTTTATTTATTCCCATTGATTATCCAGATTTTAATCTGCGCCTGGCAGCTTTGGCAAAAACGCAGAAAGTTCCTGTATTATATTATATTAGCC
>JAGHCL010000069.1 GCA_021160485.1 Candidatus Desulfofervidaceae bacterium | reverse complement strand
TTTAGCTCAGAAGAGCAGAGGCCAAGTGGTCTTTTTTATTTTTAGCGTTTGAAGTTCCTAAAGGAGGTCTAAAATGAGCAAAAGAAAAAAGTGGTGGATGTTTTTTCTCTGTATGGGAACAGTTATTTTCTTTGCTCTGCAGGCACAGGCACACTTTTTGCTTCTTTTGCCTTCAGATGACATTGTGAATCCAGAAGAAAATCATTCCCTATCTTTAAAATGCATTTTTACCCACCCGATGGAAGGTGGACCCACTATGGAAATGGTAAAACCTCAGGCCTTTGGCGTAATGGTCAATGGGAAAAAAATAGATTTACTTTCTAGTCTAAGACCCATTAAATTGCCCCTATTTGCGCCCTGGCATCCAGATGCTAAAGAATATGCGCATAAAACAGCCACAGCTTGGCAGGTGCAATACACCTTAAAACGTCCGGGTGACTACCAATTTTATGTAATTCCTGAACCCTATTTTGAGCCAGCTGAAGAGAAATTTATTTATCAAATGACTAAGGTAGTTATAGATGCCTTCGGCGCAGAAGAGGGATGGGATGAACCGATAGGATTAGCAGCAGAAATTATTCCTTTAACCCGCCCCTACGGTCTCTGGGCAGGCAATTTGTTTAGGGGTCTAGTGTTGATCAATGGTAAACCGGCCCGTAATCTGGAAGTAGAAGTGGAGCATTACAACCAAGACGGAAGGGTGCATCCTCCGGCTGGTTGTATGGTTACCCAGGTAGTAAAGACTGATAATGACGGTATTTTTGCCTACAATATTCCCTGGGCTGGCTGGTGGGGTTTTTCTGCATTGGGTGATGGAGGAATGAAGACATATAAAGGAAAACAATATCCGGTAGAACTTGACGCCGTCATCTGGGTAAAGGCCTATCCCATTTCTGAGGGATTAAAGTAATGCATATTTCAGACGGGATATTGTCGGTGCCGGTCCTCGTGACCGGTGCCATTTTGACGGCAGGTGGAACAGCCTTAGGTTTAAAGCGCCTCCGACATGAAACAGTTCCACAGACAGCTATTTTGTCTTCTGCCTTTTTTGTGGCGTCATTAATTCACGTCCCTTTGGGCCCTAGCAGCGTGCATCTGATTTTAAACGGTCTTGCCGGAATAATTTTGGGATGGATTACCTTTCCTGCCCTGCTTATTGCCTTATTTTTACAGACCATTTTATTTCAGTTTGGTGGTCTTACTACCCTAGGAGTGAATACATTCAATATGGCCTTTCCTGGAGTAATCGCTTATTTTATCTGTCATCCCCTGCTGAAAATTGGGAAGCCACATTCAATCACCTTAGCAGGGATACTGGCTGCTGTGATAGGTATTTCTTTAGCAGGCCTATTCGTGGCCTTAGAATTGGTGTTCACTGGACAAGGTTTTATCCCTGTGGCCAAACTTGTGCTTGTGGCTCATGTACCAGTAATAATAATAGAAGCCATTATTACGGCTGTCATTCTTAACTTTTTACATAAGGCCAAACCAGAAATTTTAGGAGTAGATAAATGAAATGTAGGTGTATATGGCTGTCTTTCTTCTTATTTTTTGTTTTTTTCACTTCGGCTGCTTCAGCTCATAAGATCACTACCTTTGCCTATGTGGAGAACGGAATTGTCTATACAGAAACCTATTTTAGCGGTGGAGGAAAGGCAAAAAATGCCAAGGTGATGGTTTATGATGCCAAAACAAATAAACTTTTATTGACTGGCACAACTGATGCGAAGGGATGTTTTCATTTTAAACCGCCGGCGATAACTGATTTAAAAATTGTTGTGGAGGCAGAATTGGGGCACAGGGCTGTAGCGAAGGTAGAAGCTAAAGAATTGACATCAAGTGGTGAAGTTGTAAATCCTTCCTCACAAACAACGGTTGTACCTTCAACTGTTAAGCCGACGCTCACAAATACACCTCAAGCAGCAGAAGATATGCGTCAGATAATTCGGGAGGAAATGTCTAAGCAATTAAAACCCTTGTTTGAAAAAATGGTCCAAGTAGAACAAAGGCTTGACCGTCCTTCTTTCACCGAAATCTTTGGCGGAATTGGTTATATTTTGGGTATATTTGGCATCTGGGCTTATTTTCAAAAACAGAGGAAATAAAAAAAACAATGTTACAGGAACCATTTGCCAATGGAAATAGCTTCATTCATAATCTTGACCCTCGTATCCGAATTCTCTTTGCCTTTTTCTTTGCCATTATTGTAGCAACCACCTGGCACCTTTCAGCTTTGTTATGGGCGTTCTTCTTTGTGGTGGTGGTATTTGTTTTGACCAAATTAAACATGAGAGACATTCTAAAACGCATTTTAGTGGTTAATACCTTTATCGTATTGTTGGTCATCATTTTGCCGTTTAGTTATCCCGGTCAGGTTATTTATGCGTTGGGTCCGCTTACTTTAACCAAGCAAGGTTTTTTTTATGCCCTTTATATCTTTTTAAAATCCAATCTTATATTAACCTGTGTTATTCTTTTACTTTCCACTACTTCCATTTTTTCTCTCGCCCATGCCCTGCATCACCTCCATGTGCCTAGCAAGCTGGTTCAGCTCATTTTCTTTACTTTTCGCTATATTCATGTTATTTATCGGCAGTATCAAAAGCTCATGAGGGCAGTAAAATTGAGGTGTTTTACTCCTAAGACCAATATTTATACTTATAAAACCTATGCTTATTTAGTTGCCAGCCTATTAATCAAGAGTTATGACCGTTCGGAAAGAGTGTATAAGGCCATGGTGTGCCGGGGCTTTCAAGGAACTTTTCCTGTCTTTAGACATTTTAAAATGACCACCAAAGACCGCTTGCTTTCCATGGCAGCTACTATTTACCTGCTCTTTTTAGCAATCTTGGCATGGAAGTGATCAAACTGGAAGATATAAGCTTTGCCTATCCTAGAGGTAAGATTGTTCTCCATGGTCTCAATTTTTCTCTAAAAAAAGGGGAAAGAGTAGGTATTATGGGGCCAAATGGGACAGGTAAAACCACTTTTTTACAAATTATCGTAGGGTTGTTAAAACCACAGGCAGGCCGTGTAGTAATTATGGGTAAAGAGAGACAGACAGAGACCGATTTTTATGAAGTGCGAAGTAAAATTGGGTTTATGTTCCAGGATCCAGATGACCAGCTTTTTTGCCCAACCGTGGCCGAAGAAATTGCCTTTGGCCCGCTTAATTTGGGCATTCCCCGTCAAGAGGTGGCAAAAATTGTTTCCCGGACCCTTGGTTTGGTAGGTTTGGCAGGATTTGAAGACAGGGTGACCTATAAATTGTCTGGGGGAGAAAAACGATTGGTGGCCTTGGCTTCCTTATTGGCTATGCAACCAGAAGTATTATTGTTAGATGAGCCTACCGGTGACCTGGATCCCCAAAATATAAAACGACTTGTTTCCATCCTTAGCCGCCTTTCTCTGTCCTATCTTATTGTTTCTCATGATAAACAATTTTTGCAGCAGGTAACGCAGAAACAGTTCTGGTTTGAGGATGGTAGGTTTTTACCTTTAGATACGTTCCATCCGTGACAAAGGTAATCATTCCCGCTTTGGCAGTAAAAAGCACAGAGATACCTTTTCTTAGATAGCCGGCCATCACGCTGGCTGATGGTGGTCTGCCCGTGGGAAACACCACATATCTGGGACTTACTGCTTGCACAAAGGCAGGGAAATTGGCTTCTTTGCTGCCATAATTTGGGGCAAGCAGGACATCGCTCTTTAAAGGGAATTTGATAAGAGCATGTGCTGCCCGGCGGGAGAGGTAAAAGGGGAAGAGAAAGGACATATGTTTATAGATAAATTGTAGAACAAGGCTATCTTTATAAGATGAAATCTTTTGATTTGGAAGGGGATAAAGGAGTTTTACAGTGACACCATTTATCTTTTGGATTCTAGGAAGGATCTTGGGAGTGAAAATAGGAACTCCTTGTTCTTTGCATGTATAATATAAATTCCAATAATCCGGATCATAGGCGACAAGTCCATTTGTCCAGAGGACTTGGGGATTAAAGTGGCTGGAGATAAAAACAAGGCCTTTGAGGTAGCTATAATGAGGTGTAGGTAAAACAAGGTAATTAATATCCATTATTTTCTGGGCCCAAAGGGCTCTGGCGACAATAAACCTGCCTGGGTCATAGGCCGAATGCCGAAAGCCTCCTCCGCCTAAAAGCATGGTTTTGCCTTGCGGGAATTGCAAAAAGACAGAGGTGCTGTGACCTACATCTAAAAAGGAGATGCGCAGAGTTTTAGCGTGTTGTTGGCATGCATTATAGCCAAAATCCAAAAGGAAAAAGCATAAACTACCGGCCAGGATATATCTTGTCAGGCGGTGTTTAAAATGCCAAAGAGATAGAAACAGAATATACAAGACCAAAACCTCACTCCAGTTTGGAATAAAGCTCCAAACGAAAATGCCAGATAGGGCAGCTAGCTTATGTAAATACAGAAGCACTACATTCAGGACTTTATCTCCAAGTAAGATGAAGCTTTGAGCAAGAGAAACAGACAGGGGGAGAATGAAGATACTAATGAGACCTGCAGGCAAGATAACAAATCCAACCAAAGGGATAGCCAGAAGGTTAAGAAACGGCGCCCCCAAGGAGATACCTGCAAAATAGTGTAATACCACTGGTAGCGTTCCCAACCAGGCAGCTAGGGTGCCATAGAAAGATAAGGAAATGTAACGAAGTACCTTCTTCCACAGAGAATCTGGTTTTAATGAAAGTAAGCATTTTCCATAAGGTAAACGAGGAGTCAGATAAAAAATGGATGCCAAGGCGAGGAAAGAAAGCTGGAAAGAAAGTTGAAACAGCATGGGTGGATGAAAAAGCAATAATATCCAGGCGGCTGTTGCCAGAAAGACCCAAGTATTTTTAAAACGACGGCTGAAATAGAGCCACCAGAAGAATACAAGCATAAGAAAGGAACGACTGGTCGCTGGTGAAAAATGGGCCAAAGAGGCATAAAGAAAAGTAGGAATAAAGGCCAAGAAAGCAGCTAGTTTTTTCCCTTCTAAACTGAGTAAGATGCATTCAAAACGGGAAATAGTGAACCAGAAAAGGACATAAAATATGGTCATCACCATTCCCAGGTGTAAACCAGAGATAGCCAGGAGATGGCTGGTGCCGGTGAAGGAAAAATCGTCCTTGATATAGGATGGAATCTTATCTTTTTCTCCCAAAAGCAGGGCCTGATAAATGCCAAGCGAGGGTTGTGGTAAAGTTTGCTCAAGAAATGTTCGGAGCCTTTCCCGGTAGCTTTCCAGCAAGTAAGACCATAAATTTGGCCGCTGATAGCCATATATAATTACATTCCTGCCTTCAACAAACATCCTTGCCCATACTCCTTTTCCCTGCCAGAAGGAGGCGTAATCAAAACTCCCGGGATTGCCAAAGTTCCGTAAAGGTTTCAGTTTGCCGTTTATCTCAATAACATGGCCAAGACGATAGACATGATGGGGACGATGAATGGTAACAAGGATTTTTCCTTTAATTATTTGTAATTTTTTCTTGTCTTTTAAAAGACAAAGATGGTCTAAAATCAGGCGGCTTCTTTCATCGCCAGCAGAAATAGAAGAGATTCTTCCTCTTAAGCATACATGTTTATCCCAATAAGCAGTAATATGGCGCGATGAATGTGGAGGTAAGAAAAAACAGCTCTGCCACAAGGCCCCCGCGGCTGCAAGAAAGGCCCCTAGGGTAAAGGGGAAAAACGGACGCCGATAAAAAATTATTGCTCCAGTCAGGCAAATTAAGGTTAAGAAGAGAAAATAAAATTTTCCCTGAGGCCATATTTTACCAACAAGTAAGCCACTTAGGTAAAAGGGGAGAAAGAAGATAAGGGGGTGTTTACCCCACGGCCACCCGTTCAATTTCTGCTCCAAGGGCCTGGAGCTTTTTTTCCATTTGGACATAACCCCTATCTAAATGATAGATGCGGTGAATTTCTGTTATTCCTTCAGCCGCCAAACCTGCTAGGACAAGGGAAGCACTGGCGCGTAAGTCCGTGGCCATCACTGGTGCTCCAATGAGTTTGGGTACTCCCCTGACAATTGCACTTGCTCCGTCAATTTTAATATCTGCCCCGAGACGTTTTAATTCCAAGACATGCATAAACCGATTTTCAAAAATGCGTTCAGTAATAACACTTACCCCATTTCCTAGACACATCAAGGCCATAAACTGAGCCTGCATGTCGGTAGGAAATCCTGGATATGGTAGGGTGGTGATATCTGTGCTGTTAATAACAGAAGGGGCCGTTACTTTAACCATATCCCCTTCTGAGGTAATAGTCAGGCCTGCTTCCCTTAATTTATCTACCACCGCCCCTAGAAACTCTAGAGGGCAGCGTTGTAAGTAAATTTCCCCACCGGTGATGCCGGCGGCGGCCATATAGGTGCCAGCTTCAATTCTATCGGGAATAATGGTGCAGGTGGTGCCGTTTAACGCATCTACCCCCCGGATGTAAATGACATCAGTGCCTTCACCTTCTATTTCAGCCCCCATTTGCTTAAGCATTCTGGCCAGGGCGGTAACTTCTGGTTCACAGGCAGCATTTCTAATTACAGTCGTGCCTTTGGCTAAAGAGGCCGCCATCATTAGATTTTCTGTGCCGGTAACAGTAGGTATATCCAGGTAAATTTCTGCTCCTTTCAGGCATTCTGTTTCGGCCTTGATATACCCCTTTTCCAACCTTATTTCTGCTCCCATCTGGGTAAGACCCCGAAGGTGTAAATCTACTGGTCGTGCCCCGATAGCACAACCTCCAGGTAGGCTGACATAAGCCTTTTTGAACCGGGCCAAAAGTGGCCCCAATACCAGGATAGAGGCACGCATTGTGCGCACAAGCTCGTAAGGAGCACAGTGACTTCTTAACTTTTGCGCCCGGGCTATAAGAGGATCGCTGCCAGAGAAATCTACACCTAGTTTGGTAAGAATGGTTTTAATAGTAAAAATATCTTTTAAGTTTGGTACACCATAATAAGTAATTGTTTCTTTTGTAAGCAAACTGGCTACCAACATAGGTAGGGCAGCATTTTTTGCCCCGCTAATAGCCACCTTTCCTTTAAGGGGTTTACCCCCGTAAATAATAAATTTATCCATGCTTCTTTTTTACCGCAACCACCCTATTATGTCCAGCATGGTCTTTAAAAAAAGCAGGTGGTAGCCAACAAGAAAGAGAAGACACTATTCTTTCTACCGCTTCTTTTTGGTCATAGCCTATTTCCATTACTAGCCAGCCTTCTGTCTTCAGGTAAGTGGGGGTGTGTTTCAGTAAATAACGGATATATTTTAATCCATCCTCTCCCCCATCCAGGGCGGACCTGGGTTCATAGTCTTTTACTTCCGGGGCCAGAGTAGAGATGACAGCGGTTTTAATATATGGGGGATTACTGAGGATTAGATCAAAACTTCCGGGTTTAAAGATGGTCAGGTCAGGGCTTTGAAGTAAATGAACCTCGACTTGGTGCCGACGGATATTTTCCCATGCGACTTTCAGGGCATTTAATGAAATATCTGTAGCAAATATCTTTGCTAGCGGTATTTCTTTGGCCAGACAGATAGCAATGATGCCACTACCGGTGCCCCAATCTAGAATATAAGGGGCAGAAATATTTTTATCGCGGATGATATTTAAACCAGTCTCGACCACCAGCTCTGTCTCTGGACGGGGAATAAGGGTGGCTGGTGTCACTTTAAAAGACAGAGACCAAAAAGGGTGTTCTCCTAAGATATAGGCAAGGGGTTCATGGGCCAAACGCCGCTTGATTAAGCCTTTAAATGCAGCCAATTCGGGGGGAGTCAAAGGCTGGTCATAGTTTAAATAGAGATGAAGACGGTTGGTCTTTAATACTCTGGCCAACAACAATTCAGCGGTAAGGCGAGGGGCATCTATTTCTTTTTGCTTAAAATAATCCGTTGTCCAGCGAAGCACTTCTTTAATTGTCCAGCGGTCGTGTAAACCTTTGGTCATGCGATGTCCTGGGTGTTATTTTGCTTTATTTCTAAATCATGATAGAAGAGGTTTCAACTACTTAAAGCCTGCTAATTTGGATGGACACCTGAAAATGGTTTGAAGGAGAATACCGGAGTTTATGTCAAATTTTAATAGATTAGTAAGAAGATCAGGGCGTAGTAAGAATTCCGTCAAAAGGAATTTTATAATATCCTGGCATAATTTCATATTTTTTTAGTAGTGCAAAATATGGACGAGACAAAGCAGATGCCGTTTGCATTTCTAAATTAAGATGAGCCTTGTTGTTCACAATTTCCCCCTTTAATTTGGCATAAATCTCTTGACCTTCAGCTGTAAGAGATAAAATGCGAATTATATCTGGTGAAAATTCAATAAGTCCTTGAATCGTGTGGAAAAAAGAAAGAGGAAAGAAAATAGAGGATGCCTCAAGGCTTAATTTGGCTTTAGATACTTTAAATGTGACAGAACCTTTAG
>JAGHCL010000135.1 GCA_021160485.1 Candidatus Desulfofervidaceae bacterium | reverse complement strand
CCTACAAGAAACCCCGCAAGTGTGATAAAATAGGTTAATTTTTAAAGAAGCACCTTCACCTAGAAGGTGAAAACCACACTTGCGGGTAAGAAGAATGATAAAACAAAAAGGCTCTAAAGTAAAGCAAACTGTTTTAGCCCAAAATCCGCGATTGGCCCATAAAAAATGCCTTAAGCATTCTATAATTATAGAGACTCCTGCAAAAAGCCGTTAAAGACGTTTAGACTATATTTTCTTAAAACAATTTTTAAAATTACCCCTTATTTTTTAGCCCAATGCTCTATTATTTAACGCCTTTCAAAAGCTAATTTTAGTTGATCTCCTCTTGAGGGTGCCAAATACCTTCTCCACAGATGACCTTATCTTAGTTAGCCGCTTGTTCCTTCTGTGTTGTTTAGACGAAAGAGACCTATTCCTTAGTGCCTTGTCCATAATACCACAGTAAATCCCTAATTGCCCAAATCCGCGATTGATTTGTGGATAAAGGTTTTTTAGGAGGGAATGGAGAAAAATTTATAAGTGTGTTTTTTTACCTTTCAGGTGAATGTGTGTTTTTCAAAACTATCTTATTTTAGCACACTTGCGGGGTTTCTTGTAGGGCAATCACGGATCTGGGGATTTTGGGTCCCTTGAGTCCCTTCCAAAAATGTGATACAAAATTTTTATGGAAGAGTTATCGCTTTTTTCTGTGCCTCAACCTAAAGTTTATACCGTCAGTGAAATCACTGAGGCAATTAAACAAATTTTAGAAAGTGAATTTCCCCTTATTTGGGTAGAGGGAGAAATTTCTAACGCTCGTTGTCCTCTTTCAGGACACTTCTATTTCACCTTAAAGGATGAAAAGGCCCAACTTGGGGCGGTTTTGTTTAAGGGACAACGACGGTGGCTTAAGTTTGAACCTGAAGATGGCCTAAAAGTAATCTGCCAGGGGCGAATTACTGTCTATCCGCCTCATGGTAATTATCGCCTGATTGTTGAATACATAGAGCCAAAGGGCTACGGAGCCTTACAACTGGCTTTTGAACAGTTAAAGAAGAGATTGGAAAAAGAAGGGCTATTTGCAGAGGCAGAAAAGAAGTCTTTGCCTCTTTTGCCTCGTCGGATTGCTGTAGTAACCTCTCCAGTAGGAGCAGCCATTCGGGACTTTTTGCGAGTATTGCTTAAAAAATTCCCCAATGTAAATGTCAGAATCTACCCGGTCAAAGTGCAAGGTGAAGATGCTGCCCAAGAAATTGCCAGAGCTATTTATGATTTAAACCGTTTAGGTTGGCCTGAGGTAATTGTGGTAACCCGTGGAGGTGGCTCTTTGGAAGACTTGTGGGCATTTAACGAGGAAATTGTAGCCAGGGCTATTTATGCCTCAGATATCCCTGTGGTCTCAGCAGTAGGGCATGAAGTAGACTTTACTATTTCTGATATGGTCGCTGATTTGCGAGCCCCTACACCCACAGCTGCTGCAGAGATGATTATTCAAAAGAAGGAAGATATAGAGAACTTTCTCACTGATTCCCTCTCTCGTTTGCCTCGGGCATTAAAGAAGCAAGTAGAAACGCAAAAATTAAATCTAAATCATCTGCTAAAGCGTCTGGGGAGTTCCAAACAGCGCCTTGATTATTACCGTTTGCAATTGGATGACCTCTCTCAATCTTTATTTAAAACATTTGCCCATATTAGAGAAAAACAGCGGACAAAGTTTAACAATCTGGTCAGAAGTCTTTCATTATGCCATCCTAAACGCCAGTTACAACAGTATCGGGAGCAGCTACAACAAAAACAGAAGGAAATCTCATTACACTTTTTGCATCTTTTGCAGCAAAAACAGCAGTATCTACATCAAATGCAGCAGAGTTTAAATGCCTTAAGTCCCCTTAATGTATTAAAAAGGGGCTATGCCTTGGCCTTTACTTTTCCTGAAAGAAGACTTATTAAATCTATTACTCAAGCTACCCCTAATATGAATATTCTCGTTAGGGTAGCAGATGGAGAAATAAAGGCCAAAGTGGAGGATAAAAATGAATCTATCTTTTGAAGATTCTATCAAACGACTAGAAAATATTGTGCATAAGTTAGAATCTGGAGAAACACCCTTAGAGGAATCGCTAAAACTATTTGAAGAAGGAATGCAACTCATCCATTACTGTCAGCAAAAACTAGATGAAGTGGGAAAAAAAGTAGAGTTATTGGTCAAGAACAACAAGGGAGAGTTTGAAACCAAGCCTTTTGATCCAGAATTGGCTCGAACAAAGGCCCAAGTATAAAAAAGTAATACTTACTACTCCTTATCACCTACTATCCTGGTAGAGAGGTTTTCAAAGTCAAACTTAAAAACTAAGGATGGGTTAAAAAAAGGGATGTCTAGCAATAGAACTTTCAATTTAAAGTCCTATCTTCAAGAAAGGAAGATGTTGGTAGAAGAAGCATTGGAGCGTTATCTCTCTCAGCAGGAAGGGATTTATAGTAGTATCCTGGAAGCCATGCGCTACAGCCTTTTTGCCGGAGGCAAACGATTGCGGCCGATTTTATGTCTAGCAGCCACAGAGGCAGTAGGTGGAAAAAAGGAAACTGCCCTACCCGTGGGTTGTGCATTAGAAATGATCCATACTTACTCTTTAATTCATGACGACCTACCGGCTATGGACAATGATGATTTACGCCGAGGTAAACCAACTAACCACAAGGTGTTTGGAACAGCAATGGCCATTCTAGCTGGAGATGGCCTTTTAACCGAGGCCTTTTCTTTACTTACGCATCCGGATTTAACCCAACAGGTGCCAGCAGAAAGATTGATGCGGGTAATTCACTTGATTGCTGAGGCAGCAGGATATAAGGGCATGGTAGGAGGACAGGTAATGGATTTAAAGTTTACAGGACAGGAAATAGACCTTGAAGCCCTAGAAACCATGCACCGGCATAAGACAGGCGCACTCATTGTGGCTTCAGTTAAAAGTGGAGCAATCATTGGTGAAGGTAACGAAACTGAAATAGAAGCTTTGGGTGAATATGCCACTCAAATAGGGCTTGCATTTCAAATAGTTGATGATATTCTAGATATAGAAGGCACGTCTGAAGAAATGGGTAAAAATCCCGGCAGTGATAAAGCCCAGCAAAAGGCCACTTATCCTGCTCTACTGGGGGTGAAAAGGGCAAAAGAGATAGCAGAAAAATGCATCGAAAAGGCTATTGAAGCCCTGAAGCCTTTTGAAGAAGAAGCGGAACCATTACGGGCCCTAGCCCAATATATTCGGAAAAGGAGAAGATAAATTGGAACTTCTAGAGCAAATTAACTCTCCAGCAGATGTGAAACAGCTTTCTTTAAAAGAATTAGAGCAACTCGCTCAGGAAATACGCACAGTTATTATTGAGACTGTGTCCAAAACAGGAGGTCATTTGGCCCCTAGTCTAGGAACAGTAGAACTAACTCTTGCCCTGCATTATGTATTTAATACCCCTAAAGATAAAATTATCTGGGATGTAGGCCATCAGGCCTATGCCCATAAACTGATTACCGGCCGTCGGAACTTGTTCTCTACTCTACGTCAGTTTGGGGGATTAAGCGGGTTCCCCCGCCGGGAGGAAAGCCTTTATGATGCCTTTGGTACCGGTCATGCCAGCACTTCTATTTCTGCTGCCCTAGGTATGGCAATTGCGAGAGATTTAAAGAAAGAGAAAAACAAAGTAATTGCCGTTATTGGCGATGGAGCAATGACCGGAGGACTGGCCCTAGAGGCTTTAAATCATACTGGTGAATTAGATAAAGACTTAATTGTAGTTTTAAATGACAATAAAATGTCTATCTCTCCTAATGTG
>JAGHCL010000028.1 GCA_021160485.1 Candidatus Desulfofervidaceae bacterium | reverse complement strand
GCGGGTGGCTTATTAGCCAGCCTTGACCTCGCTCGCTTCGGCGCTATTTTCTTTTTGAGGCCAGAAGGAAAAACAAAAATTTCTTTTTCCCTTCCTCCTTTCAGTTTTCTTTTTTGCCAGGGCCGAGTGCGGTCAAGGGCAAGCCCGAAGGGCGCAGCCTGCCCAAAGGGCAGGTCGGAGCAAGCGCAGCGAGTGAAGACCCTTGACCGTGTAAACGAGGCCCTGGCATATAATCTTTTAGAAGGAGAGGGATAATTCTTTTAAATATCCTTCTCCAAAAAATCAATCACGGATTTTGGGAAGCAGTGCTCAGTAATTCTCTTTCCAGCGGATTAACTGAAACACCTAGCCTCCTCCGAACACTTTCTGTTTTAAGCCGAATATTTCAATAGTGGATTTACAAATATCCCGGAGTTTGAAATGACTACTCTTTCTTTATGCATGATTGTCAAAAACGAAGAAAAAAATCTACCTAAATGTTTGGAGCACATAAAAGATGTAGTAGATGAAATTATCGTTGTAGATACAGGTTCTACAGACCGGACGATAGAAATCGCTAAGCAATGTGGAGCAAAGGTGTATTATTTTAGATGGTGTGATGATTTTTCGGCGGCCCGAAATGAATCCCTTAAATATGCAACCTGTGATTACATTCTCTGGCTGGATGCAGATGATAGAATAGAACAACCAGATATAGAAAAATTAATCAAATTAAAAGAAAACTTACCAAAAGACAAGAAAGCAGCTTTTGCATTTAAAATTGTCAGTATCTACCCAGACAAGGAGGAAAGTGCCTATCAAATTCGCATTTTTCCCAATTTGTCTCAAGTGCGTTTTAGAGGCAAAGTCCATGAAGATATCAGCCTTGACATTCAAAAAATGGGTATAACGCCCGTATTTGTCGATATCAAGGTTATTCACCAAGGGTATATCAACCCTTTAGTCAACAAGAAAAAAGCAGAAAGGAATCTAAGGCTACTATGGCAGGAATTGAAAGAACAACCAGAGAATTTACATTGGCACTATTATCTAGGCCAAACTTATAATTTACTAGGAAAAAGAGAAAAGGCCAAATCGCATCTCTTGAAAGTTTTTCACCAAAATGGCCAATGCCATCAGAGTGTATATATTGCGGCGGTTGTTAATTATGCAAATATCTTGCTGGAAGAAGGCAAACCAGATGAAGCAATGGCCTTGCTTGAAACCCTTTATGACAAATTTCCTCAAGATGATTTTGTGAAATTTGTATTGGGACAATATTATGTGTTAAACAAAGATTTTGAAAAGGCATTAAACATTTTAATTACAGTGCAACCCGAAGGAATTGATCTCCTGATTATTCCCGTGGCACATAAGGACTTAAGGGGCACATACTATGCTTATCTAGGAATGTGCTACGAATATTTTGGATATTTACGTCTGGCTGAGCAAGCTTATTTAAACGCGTTAAATTATTTTCCAGGCAATTCAGAAATACTTATTACTTTGGGTAGATTATATGAAAAGGCAAACAAACCTAAAAAGACTATCAAATTCCTAACTGACGCCCTGTCCTCTGACAATCTTACTCCTTCTAAAAAGGCCATTATACTTGGCAAGTTAGGACTATGTTATCTAAAAATGAACCAAAAAAACAAAGCAGAGGAAATGTTTAAAAAAGCCCTTATGTATGACCCACAAAATTCAGATCTCCGGGTCAATTTGGCGATGCTCTACTTGGAAAAAATGCAAGACGACCAGGCCATTGCTTTATTAAAACAAGCTCTGGATGGAAGTAAGTTTATAGGCAAAAATAAAACCAAAATTTACTTAGTGCTAGCTTTTGCTTATGCTGGATCTCTCGCTATAGAAGAATGCGTTTATGTAGCAGATCAGCTATTAAAAGAATTGGATTTAAAGTCTAATCTGATTTTAAAAGATATGAATGATTTAATAGACGTATTTACCATGCTTGGAGAAGAATTAAAACAAAGGTCATGGATGGAAGAGGCGAAACTGGCTTTTAATATTGGATTAGAATTAGCTTATAAATATAACGCCCTCACCGAACACTTAAATAAGAAAGCCGATATATTAAGTAGTGAGGGGTTAATGGAACAAAAATAAAAAAGAAGGGAGGGAAGAAAGATGGCATTCAGGATTCCACACAACGTAGAAGCAGCCAATGTTCACCGTTGGTTGAGCAATGCCCAGTTCAACTTGAATCGTTCATTGGAAAGACTAGCTTCTGGTTATCGGATCAACCGGGCAGCGGATGATGCGACTGGTCTGGCAATCGCAAACAACTTCAGGCAGCAGATCTCCAGTTTGAAGATGGCCTACAACAACGCATCACAGGCAACTTCTATGATTCAGGTTGCAGAAGGTTCAACAAACAGGATTTCCGACATCCTGAATCGTTTGAAAGAGCTGGCAACTGAAGCGGCATCTGATACTGTAGACAGTAGCAGGCGGACATATCTCCATAATGAAGCCTACACTCTGCTTCAGGAAATCGATCGGATTGCAAGCACAACCAAATATGCTGGGCAGGCCCTGTTTACAGTAGCTGCATCTGGTAGTGTCAGTTTTACATTCCAAGTTGGGTATGAAAACAACAGCCACAATCGAATCTCCTTAACCATTGATGCGTTGTCTAGTGCCAGTTTGGGAATCAATTCAATCCGGTTGGATAACTTAAGCAGCGCTCAAAGTGCTCTCGCGAACATTGACAGTGCCTTAACAAACCTGTCTAATGTTCAGGCTAATTTGGGTAAGACGCAAAACCGTCTCCAGTATACGCAGCAGAACCTCCAGGTGCAAATTGAAAACTTCACTGCTTCTGAATCAACCATTCGGGACGTGGACATGGCGGCAGAAATGGCTGAGTTTACTAAGAACCAAATTTTGGTGCAAACCAGTATGGCCATGTTAGCTCAGGCCAACAGCTTGCCTCAAAACATCATTCAATTATTGAGGTAAACAAGGGACCCGGCGGGGACATCCCGCCGGGGAATAAAAAGGCACAGCTATGAAGATTACAAATGCAATTTATCATAATATTGATTGGTTTGTCAAGAGCAAAGTTGGCCTTGTTGGAAATAGGAGAAAAGTTGTATCTAAAAGCGAAAAACAGGTAGCCGAACCCAATTTAGACGTTCAAAAAATAAAGCAGGAATTCGCAAAGAAACTTGAAGAGAAGTTTAAAGAAATTGCAAAGAAGAATTACATAGTAAACATCACCATTCATGAGAAAACCAGACAGTATGTAATAAAAATTATAGACCCCAAAACAAAGCAAGTAGTAACCGAAATGCCCTGGGAAAAATTTCTAGACATGGTTGCCTATATGATAGAATCACTCCAAAAACATTCATCACATAACCAACACGAAAAATCAAATATAAAAAAGGTAAAGTAGAATGCCAGGAACATTTTTTATAAGTGGTTTATATTCTGGGATAGATTGGAGTAATGTTATTGAACAAATCATGC
>JAGHCL010000193.1 GCA_021160485.1 Candidatus Desulfofervidaceae bacterium | reverse complement strand
GTACTAATAGGCCGTGCGGCTTGACTACAAGAAACTAAATGTGTCTTCCATATTCTCAAGTTTATAAATTCCTGTCCCGGTGGCTATAGCGGAGGGGCCACACCCGATCCCATTCCGAACTCGGAAGTTAAGCCCTCCAGCGCCGATGATACTGCGGGGTTCCCCCGTGGGAAAGTAGGTCGCTGCCGGGACTTTTTTATTTTATAGCCACAAATTCAAAATCCCAATGTCAAATAGTAACAAATATCTGAATGTCAAAAGGTTGAATTAGAATTCGGAATTTAGAAAACAGAATTCAGAATGTTGGATACTAAAATGGTTGAATGGTAATTCGCGACTCGTAATTCGTAAAAACATAGATGTATCCTCTACCTTTCACCTTAAACCTAAAATCTGAAAACAGAAAACTTGAAATTTATTAACTTGGAAACTTGACTATTTATCAACTTGTGACTTGTTTATTCACCACTATATTTCAGTATTACTATCCCCCAAATAGTGAAAAAAAGGTGAGGTAACCAGGCGGCTAAGAAGGGATGTAAACGACCTGTTTTGCCCAAAGCAAGAGAAAGGGCTTGAATAACCCAAAAAATAAAAGCGATTAATATGCCAAGGGCAATAGTATGACCTATCTTTGTTTCTTTGCCTTTAAACACAAGGGCAACTCCGAAAATAATAAGGATAAATGGAGTTAAAGGGGCGGCTGTTTTTTGCCATAGGTCTACAGCATAAATAGTAGTATCATATCCTTGTCTTTTTAGTTGTTTGATATATTTTTTAAGCTGCCAGAGATTGAGTTGCTGATAGTTGGCCTCTAAAAAACGCAAATCACTCGGGGTTTCTTTTAAGTTAAATCCTTTTTTTCTGAAAAAAGTGGTAATTATTTCTCCTTTAGATAATGTTTGCTCGCTACCTTGGTGAAATATCCACTTTTTTCCCCTTTTGTTCCAAACAGCTTTATGGGCATCCACTCGCTTTTTAAGTTTAAAGCTTGGGGTTAAAAAATAAACTGTAACGCCGTAAAGGGTATTTGTTTTTAAATTTACGGCATCAATCTGATAAATGGCGTTTTCTCCTTTTAACCAAATTCTTTCCTGAAGGTATCCTCCCCGTGGTTTTTTTCTTTCTACTTGGACATTCCAGATATTGTTAGTAATAGCTTGGGTTTTAGAGACAATTGTTTCATTAAAAACAAAGAGAAAGAGAGATATGATAATTCCTCCTAATATGTATGGAAGACCAATCCGGTAAGGGCTAAGTCCACATGTCTGTAGAGCAACAAGTTCATTGTGTTTTTTTAGTAGGCTTAAACTAATTAGAATAGCAAGAAGGGACGAGGCCGGTAACATCTGACTGATAATACCCGGTATCGTGAATAGAAAATAGATACAGATAGTTTTGCTATCTACATGGGCCTCGGAGAAATTGTCTATTTTTTCAAAGAAATCAAAGACCAGATAGATAAAAATCAAAGAAATGAGCAAAAAGAACAGAGTCAATAAAAATTGTTTTCCAAGGTATTTATCTATAATTTTAACCATTTATAACCTCGTGCCACAGGTAGCCGGTAATTCCTGCCATAATGAAGTTAGGTATCCATAAACTCAAGTGGGGAGAAATCGCGTGTGTTTCTCCCAGACTTTTGGCAGCAAAAAAGATAGCCTGATAGATTATAAAACAAATTAGACTTAAAGTAATACCACCAAAATGCCTTGAGGTTTCTTCTTTCAATCCTAAAGCAGCTCCCAAAAATACAAAGATAAAAGCCCCTACAGGAATACTGATTTTACGATGAAAGCTGAGGATAAATGGGGTGGGGTCTTTGTTTTCTTTTTTACAGATTTTAATCTTTTGCCATAATTGCCAGGGGAGATATTCTTTAGGATTCTTTTCCCTTTTGTCCAGGTGAGAAGGAAAGGTAAAGACAAAAGTATAGTTTTTATAAGCTACCAAGTGATTTTCTATACCCTTCTTCGTTTTTTCAGTTTGGCAAATGTAACCATTATGAAGATTGAATATTAGTTTCCCTTCTTGATGGAAAATTTGACCTGAGTTAGCTATGGTTACCTGACCTTGATGTAACGGGATTTTTTGCCTTGCTTCCCTCTCATCATAGATAAAAATTCCCTTTAATTTTCCATTGTCTATCTTATCTACATAGAAGATTAGCCCAGGAATAGTATCGTTGAATATTCCTTGTTTTATGGAAATTTCTGTTTTTTGGTGAACTAGAGAGAAAATTAAGTCACGAGCAGCTCCGCTTCCCCACGGGATGGCTAGGGTAGTAACAAGAAGCGTGGAAAAAAAGCAAAAGCAGGCAAAGAAAAAAAGTATAGGAGATAGTGATTTTGGGCTTATCCCGGCTGCTTTTAAGGCAATATATTCTTTATCCTGAGTTAGACGCATGAAGGTAAAAAGCGTGCTAAGAAGGGCAGAAATGGGAATAATGTAAGAAAAAAAATAAGGCAGGGTATAGAAAAGTAACTTTAACACCACTCCCAGATTTATATGGTGGACAATGATAAGACGGGTGAGATCAAAGATTTTGCCCATTAAAAAGAGAAAAGTGAATATACCAGAACTTAGGATAAAGTAAGTCGCTATTTCTCTAACCAGATACCAGGAAATAAGCCGATACTGTGTAAACATACCTTATGTTTTACCTGAGAAAAAGAATTTATGCAATTGACAACTTAAAGCAGGCAAGTTAATCTTCAAATATGGCAAATATACTGATAATTGCTGGTTTTGACCCCACAGGGGGAGCAGGATTACAGGCAGATTTAAAGACAGTGACGCTATTGGGAGAAGTGGGATTGACTGTTGCTACTGCTCTGACGGTGCAAAATACACAGGGAGTTCAAGTAAGCGAAGCGGTAAATGGAGAGATATTAAAACAACAGCTTGAATCATTATATGCTGATTGTAAGATAGATGCAGTTAAAATTGGAATGCTCCCTGACGAAGAGACAATAGGAATTGTTACCTATCAATTGAAGAAGTGTCCACCTGCTTTTTTGGTTGTTGACCCAGTGCTCAAAGCAAAGAACGATTTTTTTCTTAATAAGGGTTTTCGCACTTTAATAAATACGTTGTTTCCATTGGCCAGCTTGATTACTCCTAATTTAGATGAAGTAGAGGCTATTTTAAGGATGAGACCTCAAAATATAGCTGAGATGAAAGAAGCAGCCAGAGAACTAAAGGCATTGGGCCCAAAGGCTGTGCTTGTTACAGGTGGAGATTTATCCAGTGCTACAGATGTCCTTTTTGATGGAAGAGATTTTTATATTTGGGAAACGACAAAAAAACAAAGTAAACCTGTCCATGGCACCGGATGTGTATTTAGTAGTGCTATTACTGCCTTTTTAGTAAAAGGTTATCCTTTGCCAGAAGCAGTAATGAGGGCCAAAAAGGTAATTACCCTGGCTGTTGATGCTGCTTTGCAGCTAGGAAAAGGAAGTTTGTTATCACATCCTTATGCCTATATAGAACAACACCTTGCATACTTTGAAGTGTTAGAGGCGTTAAAAAAAGGATTGAGCATATTACAGAAAGAACGCTGGGTAACAAGATTAGTGCCAGAA
Organism: Candidatus Desulfofervidaceae bacterium; assembly: GCA_021160485.1. Classification (GTDB taxonomy): domain Bacteria; phylum Desulfobacterota; class Desulfofervidia; order Desulfofervidales; family Desulfofervidaceae; genus JAJSZL01. Next base: position 2,237 of record JAGHCL010000193.1, on the reverse strand, counting down.
GTAAGAAGTAATCTAGTTTATGCCCTACCTTATGCCCGTAATCATGCTGAAGTAGCAGGTTTTCCGGGTAGACTGACAGTCGTGGAAGAAAGACTTATTTCTTGTGCCTCCCCAGCCTTTGGTGTCTCACATCACATGGCTAGTGTTGTGTTAAAGGCAATGGAGTTTAACAGAGATTATCGTGCTGCGATGAATATAAAATATAGACCTAAAATTGTAGAAAAAGCAAAGACATTGGGATATAAAATAAAAGAAGTTTCCAGGGCATCTGAATCAGCAGAAACCAAAGAGATAGAAGGAATGAGTTTGCCCTGGTTGACAGAAACAGCCCTGGAATCTAGTTCAAACATTCCTGATTTAATCTATGATAAAGGCGACTTAGGCAAAGAACCCATAATTAGAGTCTTGGGCAGGACTCCTCAAGAAGTTACCCACAAAGTTGTTACTTTAGCAAAGGAGGTTTTTAAATGAGTGATACCCAACTTACTCTGGCCCAAAAGGGAATAGTTACGCCTCAGATGAGGGCCATAGCAGCTGAAGAGGGTGTGCCCGTAGAGGATTTAATAGCCAGAGTTGCAAAAGGAAAGGTAGTCATTCCTGCGAATAAAAACAGGTCTTTAAAGCGGCCGGTAGGTATAGGAGAGGGATTGAAGGTAAAGGTCAATGCCAATATAGGGACCTCTTCAGATCATGCAGATGTAGAAGAAGAATTAGCGAAATTAAAAGCTGCCCTTGAGGCAGGGGCAGATGCAATAATGGATTTGAGTACAGATGGTGATTTAGATAGTATTCGCCGTAAGTTGATAAGAGAGACTCCCGTGCCTTTTGGCACAGTTCCCATTTACCAAGCTGCAATTGAAATTGTTCAACAAAAGGGTGGTATTATTAAAATGACCCCCGAGGATATTTTCGCAGTCATTGAAAAACAGGCTCAAGATGGTGTGGATTTTATGACCGTCCACTGTGGCGTGACTTTACAGTCGTTAGAACGACTTAAAAAGCAAGGGCGAGTAACAAATATTGTCAGTCGGGGAGGAGCCTTTTTAACTACTTGGATGCTTTATCATGAGAAAGAGAATCCCCTTTATGAGTATTATGACCGGTTATTAGAAATTGCACGTAAACATGATATTACTTTAAGTCTAGGAGATGGACTGAGGCCTGGGTCATTGCCTGATGCTACAGATAGGGCGCAGATACAGGAATTAATCTTTTTGGGAGAACTGACAGAGAGGGCTTGGGATGCAGGTGTTCAGGTGATGATTGAGGGGCCAGGGCATGTGCCTTTAAACCAAATTGAGGCCAATGTGCTTTTAGAAAAAAAACTTTGCAAGGGAGCTCCTTTTTATGTCCTAGGACCTTTAGTAACAGATATTGCTTCTGGTTATGACCATATTGCCGCCGCCATTGGTGGTGCTTTGGCAGCCTGGGCTGGAGCAGACTTTTTGTGCTATGTTACCCCGGCTGAACACTTGCGTTTGCCCACAGTGGAAGATGTAAGAGAAGGTGTAATTGGTGTTAAGATTGCTGCACATGCGGCAGATTTGGCCAGAGGCAATCCCAAAGCTTGGGAAAAAGATAGAGAAATGGCAAAGGCCAGAGGTGAGCTGGACTGGGATACCCAAATAAAGCTTTCTATTAATCCAGAAAAGGCCAAATATTACCGTTCTACCAGTTCTCCAAAAGTAACAGATGTCTGCACTATGTGTGGTAAATATTGTGCGATTAAGCTTGTAAAGGAGTATCTTTCACAAAAGGATAGCTAACCACCACAGGCTCCTGTTTGAAAACACGAAGAAAAAATTAGATAAAAACTCCTCCTGGAGTTTGAATAAAATGCCCTCTCTCTTTTCACTTTGATTAGAAATTAGAGAGGGCAAAATAGGTTGCTGTTAACTAAAAAGCGCTTTTATATCCTTTCCAGGTTTGAAACGGACAACCTTTGTTGCTGGAATCTTAATAGGAGCTCCTGTTTGTGGATTTCTACCTTCACGAGCTGCTCTTTCTACCACCCGAAAGGTGCCAAAACCGGTAAGAGTAAGCTTGCCTTCTTCTTTGAGTATGTTCTTTGCTTCTTCTAAGAAGGCTGTCAGAACCCTCTCTACATCTACCTTTTTCATCCCCGTTTTATTTCCTAACCTTGAAATTAATTCTGCCTTTGTCATAAGACCCCCTCCTCTTTTTAAAAATTAGCAGTATATCTACATTAGGCTTTTGAAAAGCCATTGCTAATTTCC
>JAGHCL010000013.1 GCA_021160485.1 Candidatus Desulfofervidaceae bacterium | reverse complement strand
TCTTAAGACATATACAAAACTTAGACTGATGACGTTAAAAGGCAAAGTGAATACGGGCAAACCGTAAACGACCCAAAATGTTTTGGCAGATTCAAGTAAAAAGGTAGAAACAGCCACTGCTAACATAGCCATAAAATAGCTCTTAGGGCTGGGGACAAGAAATACTCCCCCAAGGGCAATAGCAATCAGAATGAAATTAAAGGCGTTAATATCCTGAAAAGCCTGATAAAAAGAACCGCTCAGGATACCGATGATAGATGTTCCAACAAAATAGCCCAATAAACTCAAGAAAAATATTATTCTTGATATATAGGCTAAGACACAAAGGAAAAACAGACCAGAAAGCACATGAGGTGAAAACAAAATGGCACCCAGAGACTTGCTTAATCCTGTCAACCAGAGGGGAAATTTATTTTCTAAAAACTGAAAAAAAGAATGAGGATAAAAGCTGTTTACAAACAGATTGCTGTACTTACTGGAGGCCAAATAGGCCATAGAACTCACTAATACAAAAGGCAAGCTGAGGACAGGTAAACGTAAATAATAAGAACAGATGTTAAATAGGGTAAAGGTAATAACAAAGGCCAAAACGCCTGCTGTAGCAATGAAAAAGATGGTTAAAAAATTTAATTTAAAGAGGTAGCCAATAGAAAGTCCTACCAAAAGGGGGTTATAAGTGTAAAAACCAGAATTTAAAAAATCTTTATTCATACCGATAAAACGAGCAAAAATATAGGCTGAAAGAACGCATATTATGCCAGACAAACCCACATTGGGATTAATCAGGGTGGAAAGAAGCAATACTATCCCTGGAAGATAACCATGTAAGAAGAAAATTTCTGAATAACTGTTAATAATTGCCTTTATGTATTCTTTGCCTGTAGTCAACACTGCTTACTGAACCAACTTTAATCTTGCCGGCAATTTTTCTTTCCGGACGACATCTTCTAATGTTTCTGCTTCTCTAATTACTTCAATTTTTCCTTCTGAGTTAATTAATACCACAAAAGGGCGATAGCTAATGAATTGCATCCACTGTGTAACATTGTAGGCTCCTACTGGAGAAATGATCAATCTTGTCCCCCTGGGCAGAGGAGGTAATTGGGTATGTTCATCTATAACATCAATATTCATACAAAGGGGGCCATAAATTACGCAGGGTTCAAATACGCCTTGGACTTCCCGGTCCAACTCTATATTAAATTTGTACCAAAAAGAGGTAAAAAGTAGATTCACGCCTGCGTCTATAACATATGCCTTTGTTCCATCGGGCAGTCTTTTGGCAGCGTGGACAGTGGAGATTAAATAGCCAGCTTCATCCACAATGACCCGCCCTGTTTCTAAAATCAGTTCAGGAAAATCATTTGGCCGCAAGGAACGCAAAAGGGTATCACAAATTGCTTCGGCAAACTCCTCTATAGAAGGTACAGCTAATTCTGGGGGTAAGTAAATACCTTTAAGCCTGTTTTGGGAAGGAAATCCTCCTCCAATGTCTAAATATTCTATTTTAAAACCAAATTCATCTTCTATCTGATAGGCAAATTTAACCATTTTTTCTACTTCTTGAGCGTAAGCACGGGGCTCCAGAATGAAAGTTCCGATATGGCAATGAAGACCATTGAGAATTAATTTCTTGCTATAAGCAATTCGCTTCACTGCATCCAGGGCCTGTCCTGTCTCTAAATTAAATCCAAACCGTGACCACTGAGGAGTAATCCCTGTATCCATATTTAACCTAATCCCTACCTTTACCTTTTGACCCAATTTGTCAGCAATCTCTTCTAAATCATATATTTCTTCAAAATGGTCTATATTAATAATTGCCTGTTCTCGGATGGCTTTTTCTAAAATATGTGATGGTTTATAAGGTCCGTTGAAGATAATATCCCTTCCTTCAATCCCTAACCTTCTTGCCTTTTCATACTCAAATTCTGAAACTCCTTCTGCTATCTCGCCCTCTTGTTGTAAAATGGCGCAAATTGCATTTAAGTAGTTGGTTTTATAAGACCAGCTAAACTGGACATTGGGATATCTGGTGGCAAAGGCGTTGTAAATCTCTTTATACTTACGGCGCAGCCGTTTTTCTGAAAAAACAAATAAAGGTGAACCAAATTCTTCAATCAGTTTATTTACAGGTACACCATCTATTTCCGTTCGTGTACGTTTTAAATAAGAAGCACCAAATTTATTCATTAAACCCATCTGGAGTTTTAAAATAACTGGCTTTTCGTAACTCTCTTTCATTAACATTCTCCTTTAGTAACAATGCTTTGGAAAATAGACATATCTGTAACAATATCGTAAGTATAGCGAACATATAATTTACCGGCAGAATATTCGTTTTTACCTTCCACAGGTAAACCCAAGGCAGCCTTTAACAATCTAGCAGGTAAATTAATTCCTACCCCAGTGGCAAAATAGACCCAAGCAGGAAAACGGGGATTAATTTCAATAAGATAAATATCGTCTTTTGAAACAATGCATTCCAGTTCGAATGCTCCCCTCCATTTAAACTCTTTGACAAAGTTAGATGCAGCATTGAGCAAAGCTTCATTTTTTACTGTAACCCCTGTCCATATTTTCCCTAAAGAGGTAATCCAAAGTTTTTTGATAGCCACCAAGCCCAGACTGCCTCCTGTTCCATCACCTACTCCAATAACATTCATTTCCTCTCCGCTTACTACCTGCTGAATAATGACCGGATAACCCCATTCAGCAACGATTTTATTAAAATAACCAGTTGCCTCCTGATAGGTATAAGCCCGATAAGCCTTATAGTACAGACCTTTAACCATTACCGGCAAACCAATATCATTTAGGGCCTTTACCAGGTCTTCATAAGAGGTAACAATTCTAGTCTCTGGAATCTTTAAGTCAATTTTATTTGCTACCTCGGTTAACTTGGTCTTACCTCTTAACTCAAATTGGCTCTTTGTGGGTAAAAAGGTCTTGATTCCCATAGATTGTAAGTAATCCGCGGCTTTGATGTATACAGGCATTTCAGCATCCAGGGTAGGGATGACAATGTCTATATTTGCCGCTTTTTTTACATAAAGTAACCGGTTCAAAAAACCCTCTTTATCCCCAGAGGGATAAGGTAAAATGAATACTCTATCTACCAGCCAATCCATATAAATGCCTGGTTCCATGGCATCATAGGCCAACCCGATTGCCTCTATTTCCAGAACACTGTCTTCTTTCAAACTGCGAATTACGCCAATCCCTGGCCCAGGATTATCCACTGCATTAATTCCTGATACCGCAACACAGACTTTTTTCATTATTGACCTCTAAATTAAACGATAATATCTTAATTGTTCTATAAAATCTGTAACATCCTTTTCGGCCCCTTCTTTAGTAGTTTCGTATTTTTCTGTCAGGGCCTGGACAATTTCCTCTTCTCCCTTGCCTTCCTTAAGGGCTTTAAGGTTAAAAAGTCCGGTTTTGTTTGTTGTAAAGCTATTGCCACTGACAGGGTCAAAAATAAAACCCTCTTCACTAATCGCCAAACGGGCAAGCTTGTCCATAAAACCTCCCTTTATCTTTTAACCTAAAAAACTTAAAGTTATTTTGCTATTAGGTTGGGTTGTATAACAGTATATAATTACTGCCAAAAATAAAAGCAACCCGTATGCCCCCATTGACGAATTTCCATAAATTGCTTATAAATTCCAAAGCCAGCGTAGCTCAGTGGTAGAGCAGCTGATTCGTAATCAGCAGGTCAGGGGTTCAAGTCCCCTCGCTGGCTCCATAAAAAGGAAGAAATAAAGACCAGTTAGAAAAACACTCTAGCTGGTCTTTTTCTTTTGTCTAATACTTTTGTCTAATATTTTGCTTTCGTCCTCAGAGTTATTAGACACTATTAGACGGGGCAACTTTTCAACAGCCTTCCTTTTAAGCTCCGTAACTAACTGATAATATCTCTCTACCGTGGTTCTGGTTGACTGATGGCCTAACATATCACTTACAGCTTTGATATCAGCTCCGTGAGCAATCATATAAGTGGCAAAGGTGTGGCGTAAATCGTAAAGTCTTAGTCTTCTATTTATACCTGCTTTCTCTTTAGTTCTTTTCCAGGAGCGTTTAAGGGTTGTTACAGGCTTGCCTTTATAACTGACGATATATTCACAATCTCTGTTCTGATACTTCTCTTTAAGCATCTGATAAAAATCTTCTTGTAAATAAACTGTTCTTATTTTCCCTGTTTTGTGGCCGTAGATGGTTATTATTTTTTCTTCCCAGTTAATATCTTCCCATTTGAGGGTAAATAATTCCGAAGGTCCAGGACGGCAACCAGTATAAAATTCGACGATAAGTGCCCAGCGCAGATGTTCTGGTGCAACTTCAAGAAGTTTTTTAAGCTCTTCTTCTGTAATAATAGGGATTTTGTATTGAGGT
>JAGHCL010000174.1 GCA_021160485.1 Candidatus Desulfofervidaceae bacterium | reverse complement strand
CGATGCGGCGAAGAAAATTGTGGAGATTTTGGGATAAAGGAGTAGGTCATGGCCATATTAATAAATGAAAATACAAGAATACTGGTTCAGGGTATTACAGGAAAAGAAGGTGCTTTCCATACCAAACAAATGCTTGCCTATGGCACCAAAGTAGTTGCTGGCGTTACCCCTGGTAAAGGTGGTCAAACGGTAGAAGGGGTGCCCGTGTTTAATACCGTAGAAGAGGCGGTCAAAGAAACAGAAGCTAACGCTTCAGTCATATTTGTGCCGGCGGCCTTTGCTTCTGATGCCATTTATGAAGCCGTAGCGGCTGGCATCAAGCTGGTCGTTTGCATCACCGAAGGGATTCCTACTTTAGACATGATGTAAGTCAAGCGATATCTGGAAGAACATCCTGATGTGGTAGTTATCGGTCCTAATTGTCCAGGGTTAATTTGTCCCCCTTTTAAGTGCAAAATGGGTATTATGCCAGGACATATCCATACCCCAGGTCCCATTGGGGTTATTTCTCGCAGTGGCACATTGACTTATGAAGTAGATTATCAACTGACATTAGCTGGCCTGGGCCAAACCACCTGTATTGGTATTGGTGGTGATCCTGTTCCTGGCACTAACTTTATAGATTTACTCAAACACTTTAATGAGGATGAAGAAACAAAAGGGGTGGTGATGGTTGGAGAAATTGGAGGTACGGCCGAAGAAGAGGCGGCAGAATGGATAAAAGCCCATTTCAAAAAGCCCGTCGTCGCCTTTATTGCTGGACGCACGGCTCCTCCCGGTAAACGCATGGGACATGCTGGGGCGATCATCTCTGGTGGACAGGGAACTGCAGAAAGCAAAATGGCTGCACTAAGGGAAGCAGGTATTTTTGTAGCTGAAGATCTGGGTACCTTGGGACAGACAGTGAAAGAGGTAATGGGGTTGTAATTTGTGACCAGCGACGGGTAATGGGTGACGAGTCTTACTAATTGCACATTGCTCATTACAGATGAGGAGGACAGACGTGATTCTTCCCTATTTAGGTAAAATTCCCCAAATTCATCCTACTGCCTTTATCGTTGAGAGTGCAGACATTATTGGTGATGTAACCATTGGAGCAAAAAGCAGCGTCTGGTTTAAAGCCGTTGTCCGAGGTGATGTTCACTATATCAGGATTGGCGAACGCACCAATGTGCAGGATGGAGCTTTGTTGCATGTAACCCACGATACCCATCCCCTCATTATTGGTAACGAAGTGACGATTGGCCACGGTGTCATTTTACACGGTTGTACGGTAAAGGATAGGGTTTTAATCGGTATGGGAGCGATTGTTCTAGATGGGGCAATACTGAACGAGGAATGTATCGTTGGTGCTGGAGCCTTAGTGCCTCCCAATATGGTTGTCCCTCAACGCACTTTAGTTGTTGGAGTTCCAGCCAAGGTAAAAAGGGAACTGAATGAAGCAGAGATAGAATATATTAAGCAAGCGGCTAAAAATTATATCCAGTATACAGAGAATTATCTGAAATCAGGAGTGAAAAATGCCAACACAAGCTAAACCCAAGAAGAAAAAGAAAAAAGTTCCCAGGCATGCTTTTGTGAAATGTCGCGGTGGCAAACGAGCGCCTCGCGCTTTTTTTTATCCTGATGGGGTTAAAGACTGTAAAGAAGCAGTAGAAAAATACGGCATTAATTTGCTTTGTAAGATTGGCTGTCTTGGCTTGGGCTCCTGTGTGCAGGCCTGTCCGCAAGAGGCTATTACCATAGGAGAGCAGGGTTTGCCGATTATAGACATAGAAAATTGTATCGGTTGTGGCAAGTGTGTTAAGGCTTGTCCTCAAAATGTGTTGGAGCTTGTTTCTCCCATTTCGCCCATTTTACGATTTAATCGCACAGATGACTGTTTGGCTCCTTGTCAACAGGCCTGTCCAGCACAAATAGATATCCCCCGCTTTGTGCAAAAGATTAAACAAAGGAGACACCAAGAAGCCCTGTTGATTATTAAAGAACACACGCCCATGCCTTTAACTCTAGGGAGAGTTTGTCCTAGACCCTGTGAAGAACGGTGTCGGCGCAGGCAGGTAGATGAAGCTGTGGCCATTAACTTTTTAAAACGCTTTGTGGCTGATTATGAATGGCGTAATGGCCAGCGTTTGTCTCTATTTGTCGCACCTGATAGTGGACATAAAGTGGCCGTTATTGGCGGTGGTCCTGGAGGTCTAGCCTGTGCCTATTTCTTGAGGCGGTTAGGACATCAGGTGACAATTTTTGAGGCCATGCCTAAGTTAGGTGGGATGCTGCGGTATGGTATTCCTGATTATCGTTTATCTCAGGAAGTATTAGACTGGGAAATAGAAGGTATCTTGCGTTTGGGTATAGAGGCTCACACCAGCACAGCCTTGGGCAAAGAATTTACTCTTCAAGATTTGCGTGATAAAGGATATGAGGCCGTTTTTATTGCTACTGGGGCCTGGAATGCCCGGGATCTGAAGATAGAAGGAGAAGGTTTAGAAGGCGTTATCTCTGGGGTAGAATTCCTCCGGGAGGTAGCAGAAGGTAAGCGTCCTGAGATTGGCCCACGGGTAATGGTAGTGGGAGGTGGTAATGTAGCCATGGATGCAGCCCGGACAGCCATACGTTTGGGTGTAAAGGAAGTATGTATTATTTACAGACGCAGCCGTGCAGAAATGCCTGCATTATCTGAAGAAATTGAAGCGGCTGAAGCAGAGGGAATAAGATTTTTCTTTCTTGCCAATCCGTTGCGTTTCATTGGCAAAGATGGAGTGTTAAAAGAGGTGGAATACATTAAAACGGAATTGGGTGAACCAGATGCGAGTGGACGCAGATGTCCGGTGCCTGTACCCGGGACAGAAACCCGCATGAGTGTGGATACGGTTATTTTAGCCATAGGTCAGTGTCCAGAGACCGACTTTTTCAAAAATGACCCGATTGGTAAAGAGTTAGAGATTTCCAGACGGGGCACGCTTATAGTCAATCCAGAAACTTATCAGACAAACATTCCTTATATTTTTGCCGCTGGCGATGTTGTTTTGGGACCAAAGCGGGTAGTGGATGCCATTGGTACAGCCAGATTGGCCGCCCGCAGTATTCACCTTTATCTTAAAAAGGGTAAGGTGACACCGCCGGAACGGATGCTTAAAACATTTTTGCCTGAGCCAGTAATAGATAAAAACAAAGTGCCACTAAAACCACGCCACCAGATGCCTGAAAGACCGGTTTCTGAAAGAATAAAAGACTTTCAAGAAGTAGAGCTTGGCTTTACAGAAGAAATGGCGTTAGAAGAAGCAGAAAGATGCCTGAATTGCGGTTTGGCCTGCTATGGAGATTAACAGGATTGTGCCAAAGAAAAATCCACACCCTGAACCGACTGAATTTAAATAGTCTGTCCTCCGCTGAGAAGCACTTTTTAAGCGTATAGGTGCTTATCTCGGCTACCAGGCTGTCTTTTATCGGGATTATACGCTCTGCCCTGCCGTTTTTGCGCTTGAGAAAGTTTAAAAAAAGGTGTTTTTGGGGGTCTACCTTTTTAGTGCAAACTAAACAAAATAGACCCTTCGGATATATCCGCTCTGTTTCTCCTCAGGGGCAAATACTTTTTATTGCCTTTTATTCTCTTTTGGTATATCATACCTTATATGAAAGCCAGGTTAGTTTTTCATGTTAAAAATGTGGATAATCAGGGCAACATTGTGGAAATGAAAATCTGGCAGGTTAAAAGGACTGAAGATAAACCGCATGGGCTGAAATATTCTCTGGTTTATATTGAGAATGGCCAGAGGATAGTGGGTTATGATAACGCTGAAGGGAAAGGGGATCATAAGCATTATTTTGATAAAGAGTTGCCTTATTCATTTGAAAGCATAGATAAATTGGTGAAGGATTTTTTGGAAGATGTAAAAAGGGCAAAGAGAGGTGAGTTATGAAAGTAAAAAATATTAAAGTAGGCATAAAATCTCTGGAAGACAGCCTTAATGAGTTTGTTCTTACCTGGAAAAAATTAGAAAAGGGAGAGAAGGTTAAAAGACATGAAGCTGTCTATTTTGAAAATATTGATGCTTTGAGGGCTGTGCTGACTGATAAAAGACTTGAGGTGTTAAGGGCTATCAGAAAACACAAACCCGGTTCTATCTATGAATTGGCTAAAATCCTTGGCAGAGACTTAAAAAATGTGAATGATGATGTTAAACTGCTGGCAGATTTGGGTTTTGTGAAATTAGAGAAGATAAAAACCGATAGAAAAAGAACGGTTCCCACCGTGGATTATGGCAAGATAACACTGGAGATCGGCATTTAATTGACTTATAAGGAGCCAGGTATGAAAAAAGAGGATATGCTTGCTCCTTTTGATACCCTAAATGGAATTACTTCCTTATCTGCCCTACAGTTATATTCTTCATACGATAACCCACGCTAACCCCTCAAACAATCCTAAAAGCCTGGCCATAAGTGTTGTCATTGTTTTTCCCACTCTTTTATTTCTTTTCATGTTGCTATGGAAACGGAGAAAATAGGCAGCCTCATGGGCAAATACATCTAATTGCTTTTCTAACAATTTTCTAACAGTGGTCTAACCGGCCAGCAGAACTGACTTATCTTTTTGATCTAATCTCTTTTATCTTAAAGCTGGGTGCAAATTGGGTGAAACTGGGTGTCATTTTGGTCTATTTTGAGCTATTTTGACCAGGCTATGATTATACGCGGGTAACCGGCTGGCAACGGAGCGCAGCGGATTTGCCAGTCCGACTTCAGCAGCTGGTTATGCTACGGTTCATTTCTTTCGACATCAATAGCAGTATACGGATCCTGACACATCAACGGTCCCATATACTTTCACAATAGGAATGCTTCTTATAATTCTTTCTCTCTCTTTTTTTAGATTTGCGCCTTTTAGATTCCTAAGATTCATCAAATCACCAATTGTAGGCCCCTTATCCATAAAACCACTATAAACAGGTCTGGGTTCCCAAAGCTTAATCACTATCGCAATCAAGCAAATGGCAATTACAGAAAGAACAAATTTCGTATACTTGTCCATATTTTCTCCTCCGAGAACAATCAATTTATGAAACCATGTTTATGTGCCTAACGCTACGGCTAACCGGTTGGCTAGTCCGTGTTAAGCTGCTTGTTATACATTAGTGTTTTAGATGTTTGCGTATTAGCTCTTCAGTAAAACTGATCGTCGTATTGACGTCCTCTAGTTCGAATTCATCCCATTGAGCGTGTGTTGCCTTCGTGCGGACGTGTGCAGCGGCCTTAGCCCACT
>JAGHCL010000021.1 GCA_021160485.1 Candidatus Desulfofervidaceae bacterium | reverse complement strand
CCCTTAGGGTTGGCACCAACTGCAAGCACAACTGCCGCCCTGGCCATGGGAGATGCCTTAGCGGTTGTGCTCCTAGAAGAAAAAAATTTTAGTCTTGAAGATTTCCGTTTTTTTCATCCTGGAGGAAGTCTAGGCAAAAGGTTGAGTGCAAAGGTAAAAGAAGTGATGCATCCAGTAAAAACTCTCTCACTAGTCACACCTAAAACAAAATTAAAGACCATTCTACCTATTTTAGCAGAAACAAACATTTTATGGGTAGTCAGTCGCCATCGTTTACATGGTATCATTGATGAAAAGGCAAAATCAAAGTTACTTTTGCGGGATAAAACCGAGCTCAAGCAGATGTGTGTCCAGGATGTCCTTATGCCAGGAGAAACTGTCCAGGCAGAAACACCTCTTTGCGATGCCTTTAACATAATGCGGCAACAAAGGACAAATGTCCTTGCGGTAGTAAACCAAAAAGGCCATTTTATAGGAGCCGTTTTTCTTCAAGATTTACTGGATAAAGTGAGTGTTTCTTTTACACAAGGATAAAATGAAAACAACAATACCTAAAGGATTAATTTGTCCGTTACTGACGCCTCTTAAAGCCGATGGCCAAATAGACGCTGTGGGACTTACCCAATTATGGGAATATGTTAGTCCTTTTGTTGCCGGCATTAGCCTAGGAAGCAGCTTTTCTCTGGAAGGAGTCTATTTGAATGTTGAGCAAAAACAAGCTTTGTTTAAATTGGTTTCAGGGTTATGGAATGGTAATCCTCAGCTTTTTTTAGATATTACTGCACCTGTTGAAGAAACCACACTCAAACTCGCCCAATTTGCAACGGCTTTGTTTGAGCCCTATCTGGATAAAGTGGTCATAGAGATATTACCCCTTTGGTACAGAAGCAATCGGGGGCTGCCGCAGTATCTAGATAAACTCCACGAACAAACAGGAGCTACTTTTATTATCGCCAATCATCCCAAATTGGTGAACATTAAAAAGAAAGTTTTAAAGCATGCAGATATTAGGACATCGGTATTTAAAAAAATTGTCCAGCGCAACTTCATCCGGGGTATTATTTTTCAAGGAGCATTAACGCGATTTTTTAACTACCAAAGAGCCCTACATGAACGAACCGATTTTACCTTTTATGAAGGAGACGAAATTTCTTTCTTAACCAGACCATCTAGTGATGGAGTCGTCGCCTTAACTGCCAATCTCGTTCCCAAAATGTGGCAATCATTAACAGAAAATATTTTAAACACTAAAGAACAGACAGGGAAAACCGATTTGATGAAGGTTTTTAATTTAGGCAAAGAATTAAAGACGCTCCATGAACTTTGCGAGTTCTCTCCTGGAGTGATAAAATGGAGTTTGGTTCAATTAGGAATTTTGAAGGAAGTTTATTCCCCCTTCCCTACCCCACTAAAGGAAAATATTCTAGATAAACTTAAAACTTGGGTAAATAAAAATGTAAAAGGGGGTGGGCAATGTTAGAAATTATAGAAAAGGTAGAAACGAAAATCCCTTGTTTGGGACCGGCCAAAATAGACTCTCCTCTCCTGACCAGACGAAGCGATATATTCAGACATTTCATAGAAGAGGATGAACAGGTACTTGTAAACATCACTCAACCACATGTAAATGAGCAAATCAAAAATAAAAGACCCTTACTAGCTTTTGAGCTTGCCGGCCCCAGGCGGAAGATTTACTTTGATCCTACTAAGTTAAAGTGTGGTATTGTTACCTGTGGTGGTCTATGTCCAGGTATAAATGATGTAATTCGAGCTTTGGTTATGGAGCTTTATCATGTATATGGTGTAAAAACAATTTATGGATTTAAATACGGACTAGAAGGTTTCATTCCCAAGTATGGTAATGAACTTGTAGAACTTGTCCCTGCCCGGGTAGCCAACATCCATGAGCTTGGTGGCACTGTCCTTGGCACTTCTCGGGGTCCCCAAGAAATAGAGGAAATTGTGGATACTCTAGACAGACTCAACATTGGCATTTTATTTATGATCGGAGGTGATGGCACTCTAAGGGCAGCAGCCAAAATTTCTGATGAAGTTTTGCGTCGTGGGCTTAAGTGTAGTGTAATTGCCATCCCCAAAACAATTGATAACGACATTCATCTTGTGGAAAAGAGTTTTGGGTTTGATACAGCCGTAGAAAAGGCCACCGAGGCAATTCGCGCTGCCCATACTGAAGCCATTGCTGCCTATAATGGGATTGGTCTAGTAAAGCTTATGGGCAGATTTTCAGGTTTTATTGCCGCATATGCTACCTTGGGCTTAAGAGAAGTAAATTTCACCTTAATTCCAGAGGTAGATTTTGATCTTGAAGGAGAATCTGGACTTTTAGAAGTCCTTAGACGTAGACTAGAATCCCGACGGCATGCCGTGATTGTTGTAGCTGAAGGTGCGGGACAAAAATTCTTTGCCGACCAGGATCTAGGCACAGACCCATCAGGCAACCCTCGCTTAGGAGATATAGGTAAATTTTTAGTAGAAAAAATAAAGGGTTATTTTGCCTCCATTAAGATGCCCATAACCCTTAAATATATCGACCCTAGTTACATTATTCGCAGTTTGCCTGCTAACGCCAACGACCACATTTACTGCGGTTTTCTTGCTCAAAATGCAGTGCATGCTGGTATGGCTGGAAAGACAGCCATGCTTGTTTCATGCTGGCATAATATTTATGTCCATATTCCAATTAAAATGGCTGTAACGAAAAGAAAAACCATTGATCCAAATAGCAGTTTATGGTTCAGTGTTTTAGAAACCACGGGGCAACCAAGCTTAAAGAATTAACAGCTGAATAATGAGTGCACTTCAAGTAAAAATAGAAGTCTTTGAAGGACCGTTAGACCTTTTGCTTCACCTGGTCAGGAAACATCAGGTAGATATTTATGATATTCCTATTGCCATGATTACAGAACAGTATCTGGAATATCTCCGGTTTATGAAATCCCTTAATATTGACCTGGCCAGTGAATACCTTTTAATGGCTGCCACCCTCGTGCACATTAAGTCCCGTATGCTCCTAGCCTCTCCCCAGGAAGAAGACCCCAGAGAGGAAATCACTCAGGCCCTAATTGACTATATGAAAGTCAAAGACATGGCTCAGATGTTAGAGCAAAGAGAAATTCTCCATCGGGACGTCTTTGTTAGAAATGCAATTGAAGATATCGTAGGTGAAGAAAACTTTGTTTTCCCCTCTCTTTTTGATCTACTAGATGCTTTTAAACAGGTAATTGAATCTACAAAGTTTTCCGGAACTTTACAACAAGAAGTAGAAACTATTCCTTTAGAAAAGAAAATTCAGGAAGTCTTTGATATTTTACAAAAAAATCCAGATACTCTTTTTGAAAGACTTTTTGAAAAAGCCACCACTAAGGAAGAAATGATTGTCACTTTTTTAGCCATCTTACACATGGCTAAAGAAGGCGTCATATTATTATGTCAGGCTTCACCTCAGGCGCCTATCAGGATTAAACTTGTTTTACCTCCTGAAGAGAAAAAACCCCACTTAGAAGTCGTATGAATTTAAAGGCTATTTTAGAAGCTCTC
Source organism: Candidatus Desulfofervidaceae bacterium (assembly GCA_021160485.1). Classification (GTDB taxonomy): domain Bacteria; phylum Desulfobacterota; class Desulfofervidia; order Desulfofervidales; family Desulfofervidaceae; genus JAJSZL01. The sequence goes on along the minus strand of JAGHCL010000021.1, from coordinate 2,677 downwards.
TTATTTGTATCTGAACGTCCTTTATCTTTACAAAAAATGAAAAAGGTACTCCAGGATTACAGTGGTAAGGAGATTAAGCAAGCATTAACCGAGCTTCAAAGTGTATACAAATCTCCAGAACATGGCATAGAACTGGTAGAAGTAGCTGGCGGATACCGTTTCCAAACCAAGCCTGAATTTCGATCTCATATTCTGGCTTTTAAACAAGGTCCACCTTTTCGTCTGAGTCGAGCAGCCCTTGAAACCCTGGCCATTATTGCCTATCGTCAACCTATCACCCGACGGGAGATTGAAACAATTAAAGGAGTAGATGTCTCTACCACATTGAAGACACTACTTAAATTAAATCTGATCAAACCTGCTGGTCGCAAAGAAGGAAGCACGGCCTTGCTTTATACTACTACTCCCTTTTTTCTGGAAGTTTTTGGTTTAAAAAGCCTAGCTGAATTACCTCAGATAACAGACTTAGCCTAATGAAACAAAGGCTCCAAAAGATACTTTCCCGTGCTGGTGTTACTTCACGGCGTAAGGCCGAACAGTTAATTATAGAAGGTCGTGTAAAAATTGATGGTAAAGTGGTTACCACCTTAGGTACTAAGGTTGATCCTGAAACCCAACAAATTGAAGTAGATGGACGAATTTTACGCTTTCCTGCATCCATTTACCTTATGCTTTATAAGCCCCGGTATTATCTTACCACACTTCATGACCCCCGGGGACGACCCAAAGTGACGGATTTGCTTAAAGATATTCCAACCCGTGTTTTCCCTGTTGGCCGTTTGGATTTCGACGCAGAAGGGTTATTACTATTAACAAACGACGGTGAGTTTGCCAACATGCTCATTCATCCCCGTTACAAAGTTCCCAAAACATATATGGTGTTAGTAAAAGGTATCCCCAATTCCTATGCATTAAAAAAATTAGAAACAGGGGTGGATTTGGAAGATGGCAAAACCTTACCTGCTCAGGTAAGATTGATACGCAAACTCAAAAACAAGACATGGCTTAAATTAACTATTCGTGAAGGGCGTTATCGCCAGATAAAGCGTATGTGCGCAGCGGTAGGGCATCCTGTCTTGCGGCTTAAAAGAATCCGTATCGGCCCCCTGACTCTGGACCGGTTAAAACCAGGTGAATACCGTTATCTTACGCCTAAGGAAATTAAACAACTTCAGGACATAGCAAGCAAACCGAATCCGAGTCCATAACTTTTTCTAATTGTTGCAGCTTATCAGGCTTTCCTAAAACAACGAGAATATCCCTGGGTGAAATAACGGTGTTTGGAGAAGGATTAAAAAGCATCTCTCCTGAGGCTTTTCTTATGGCCACCACAATTATATCAAATTTTTCGCGTAAACCTGAATCCTTCAAAGAAACATCTTTTATTTCTGCCTTCATGCCAATAGGTATTTCTCCTAACTGAAGATCAAAACCTTTATAAACAGCAAGTTCAATAAAATCTGTCACAAGGGGATGGGTAACAGTATAGGCAATTTTTCTGGCAGCAACAGTATAAGGAGCAATAATTTTATTTGCCCCTGCACGGCGAAGTTTATTTATGGCCTCTTCTTTCTCAGCCCGAGCAACAATTTGCAAATTGGGATTTAATTCTCTTGCTGTTAAAACAACATAGACATTATCCGCATCTGAACCGACGGTAGCAATCAAAGCTAAGGCTTGCTGCACCCTAGCCTTTAACAGGATTTCATCTTCGGTTGCCTCTCCATAAACATACAACAAATCATGCGCTTCTATATCGGGAATAAGAGTGGCATCTCGTTCTATCACTATGAAAGGCTTTTTATGCCTTTTTAACTCTTTACACACTTCCCGACCAATCCGGCCATAACCACAGACAATATAATGATTTTTCATTTTTTCGATCTTCTTTTTCATAACCCTTTTCTCCAGAAGTTTTTTTAATTGCCCCTCTACCACAAATTGGACTACACTTCCTACCATATAAGCAATCACCCCAATACCAGATATGATTAAACACGTCGTAAATACTTGTCCATGTGAAGAAAGAGGATGAACTTCGCCAAAACCGACTGTGCTTAAAGTAATAATAGTCATATAAAAGGCATCTAGAAGAGACCAATGTTCAATTAAAAGATAGCCTATTGTGCCTGTTATTACTAATAAAAAAGATAGGAAAAAACCTATTAAGACAGACCTAAACTGTGACATGACAAATTAAGTTTACCCAACTACTTTTTTTTGTCAAATCCTGACTACATCCCAAAATCCGTGATTGATTTTTTGGAGAAGGATATTTAAAAGAATTATCCCTCTCCTTCTAAAAGATTATATGCCAGGGCCTCGCTTATACGGTCAAGGGTCTTCACTCGCTGCGCTCGTTCCGACCTGCCCTTTGGGCAGGCTGCGCCCTTCGGGCTTGCCCTTGACCGCCCTCGGCCCTGGCAAAAAAGAAAAATTAAAAGGAGGAAGGGAAAAAGAAATTTTTCCTTTTTCCTTCTGGCCTCAAAAAGAAAATAGCGCCGAAGCGAGCGAGGTCAAGGCTGGCTGACAAGCCACCCGCAGGGCTTGGCCTTGACCGCATGAGCGAGCGGAGGCGCTATAATTATAATTGGGCTTGAAGAAAAAAGGTCTCCACATATTTATTATAATTATAGAATGCTTAAGGCATTTTTTATGGGCCAATCGCGGATTTTGG
>JAGHCL010000054.1 GCA_021160485.1 Candidatus Desulfofervidaceae bacterium | reverse complement strand
TAAAAACTTCATAACCTTCGTGGCAAAAGATAACTTATTGCCAGAAATCGTTTCTTTGGTTTAAAATACCGCCCGTGAATTTTACCTATAAAGATGCATTGAGATTCCTTGATGGGCTCCAATGTAAGGGAATAAAACCGGGATTAAAGGACATCGCCCATGCCCTGGCCTATTTTGGACATCCACAGTTACAGTTTCCAACAGTACATATTGCTGGAACTAATGGTAAGGGCTCTACCGCGGCTATTGTAGCTAGTGTTTTGGAAAAGGCTGGATATAAAGTAGGGCTTTTCACCTCTCCTCATCTTCACTCTGTGCGGGAGCGGATTCAAATCAACCGTAAATCTATTTTAAAAACAGACTTCGCTCAGCTTGTGGCTGAAATCAAATCCAGACTGTCTCTTTCTCTTACCTACTTTGAATTTCTTACTCTCCTTGCCTTTCTCTATTTTGCCAAGAAAAGGGTAGATATGGCCGTGATAGAAACAGGTTTAGGAGGAAGGCTGGATGCCACCAATCTTTTACTGCCTAAGGTAAGTATTATTACCAATGTGCACTTAGAACATCAAAAGTGGTTGGGATGGTCTTTAAAAGACATTACTTTAGAAAAGGGCGGGATTATTAAGCCTCATGTGCCTCTGATTACAGGTGTTAATCAACCTCAGGCGATTAGCCTCCTTCAGACTTTGTGTTGTTTAAAACATGCCCCTTTCTACCACTTAGGTAAGGACTTTAGGTATCGCACCCAGGGGGAGTGTTTTCATTATTATGGTTTGGAGAAAAATTTTCACCATCTCAAAATAAATCTTTTTGGTCCTCATCAAATAAGGAATGCTTCTTTAGCCTTGGGAGCAATAGAGATTTTAACCAGAAACAATTTTTTTTCTATCCAGCAAACCCATATTAGAAAGGGACTTGAAGATGTGGTTTGGCCTGGACGCTTTGAATTGATAAAAGAGAGGCCTCGTATTGTTTTAGACGGAGCGCACAATCCAGCCGGGGCAAGGGCCTTAAAAAACGCCATCTGCCAGTGCCATTTTAATCGGCTATTTTTGATTTTGGGTGTCATGCAGGATAAAGATATAAAGAGAATGGTTAAAACTTTAGCTCCTTTAGCTGATGTAGCGATTGTAACTATGCCCAATATAGAAAGAGCGGCCAGAGCAGAAGATTTGGAAAAACTTGCACAAACATACGCCCGAGAGGTCAAAATAGCACCTTCAGTGGAAGAAGCTATAGAACTAGCTTTAACTTTTGCTAAAAATGATGACCTTGTATTGGCTACAGGTTCACTATATACTGTGGCCGAAGCAAGGGAGGTATTAAAAGGCAAGTAAATGGTAGTTAAGTTGAAAGTATAGGAATTCCCTTTGACTGCAAGTGGTCGGGATTGTTCATACCACAAAGAACATGAAGAATAAGAAAGATGAAATTTGATGATTTGACGAGTTATGAAAAGAAGAGTAATTATTCACTGCAGAGGGCACAGAGATGAATAGATGTTAACTTTCAGCTATCGGCTTTCAGTAAGTCTTTTACTGATTACTGACCGCTGAATGCTTACTAAGAAAAGAAAATTTATAATATAAAACTTCATAATTTCCGTGGTAAAGACAATTTGTCAAATGGTTGGTGGAAACTGTAATGTCAACTCAAATTGATGCTCGGTGGAAAATTAGGATAAAAACTTGTATTTATTCTGTTATAGTTATCAGTTTTCTTATCTTGTTAAAAAAAACGTGGGCAGAGTTGCCTCCTGATATTTCTCAATTGCCTGTCCAGATAACTGCTCAGGAGATTACCTACAACAAGGCTGAAAATGTTTATGAAGCCCGCGGTCACGTTGTAATTGACCAAGGAGAAAGGCATATAGAAGCAGATAAAGTCAGGGTAAATTTAACCACGCAGAAGGCATTTTTAAAAGGTCATGTTTTGTTTAAAATTGGAACAGACCGGATTAAAGCCGAAGAAGGAGAAATAAATCTAAATACCTTTCAGGGTGTACTTTATCAAGCGCAAGTATTCATTGCTCAAAATCATCTTTATATCCGAGGGGACGAAATTAAAAAAACTGGTCCCCAAACTTATGTGATTGAACGGGCCCAGATTACAAGTTGTGATGGAGCTTCTCCTGCCTGGCATTTTACTGCCCATCGGGCAAAAGTTACCATAGAAGGCAAAGCCACAGCTTCACATGTGGCCTTCTGGGCAAAGTCTGTTCCTTTGTTGTATGTACCTTATATTATTTTACCAGCCAAAACCAAAAGACAAACAGGTTTTCTATTTCCTTTTTGGGCTTATTCTGAACGAGATGGTACTGATGTAACGCTACCCTTCTTCTGGGCAATAAAACCAAATATGGATGCTACCTTTTACCAGCGTTATATGACTCACCGTGGCTGGATGGAAGGAGTAGAATATCGGTATCTTTTAAACGAGACAGATAAGGGAATTATTTACTTTGACTATCTCAATGATAAAAGGGAAGACATAGATTTTATTGATGATAATCTCAGTCGAACCAACAAAAAGCGCTGGTGGTGGCGGTCAAAGCAGGAGCATGTCTTACCAGGTAATATTTATGCTCAGCTAGATATAGACTTAGTCAGCGATCAGGATTATTTAAGGGAATTCACTGAAGGTTTTAATAATTACCGCCATTGTAATAGGGAATTTTTGCGATATTTTAAGCGGGGACTCAACACAGATGAAACCTCTTTGTTGAGAGAATCAACTTTTAGTTTAACTAAGAACTGGACAAGTTACAGTCTTATTGGTGAACTGCATTACACCCAAAATTTGGATAAGACTCAGGATGAATATACCTTTCAGCGGCTGCCCCAAGTATCATTTATTCGCAATGATAGTCCTATATTTAAAAATTCCCTTTTCCTGAGATGGGATACGACTTACACAAATTTCTGGCGTCCTGAAAGCACACGGGGACAACGCTTTCATTTTGCTCCGACTATATCTCTTCCTTACGGAAACAAGTATGTTGAACTTTTACCCCAACTTACACTGATGGAAACCCTTTACTTTACCAATGATGGCGATAATGATCGCTTTCTTTATGAGGCTTCTATGGAAGCCAAGACAAACCTGTGGCGGAGTTTTTCCTGGCTAGGGCATTTTATTCACCATCTGGAACCACGCATTGTTTATACCTACCGGCCTGATGTTGAGCAGGGTGATTTACCCAGCTTTGATGGCTTGGATCGGCTGTATAAAAAGAATCAAATCACTTATACTCTTACTAACTATTTCCTTACGGAAAGGGATAATAGATTTCACCAGGTAATGCGTGTTAGTGTTAGCCAGACCTATGATATCAATGAGGCCCGCCGTTCTCTTCTACCAGGACAGAGACGGCGACCTTTTTCCGATGTGGTTTTAAAAGCACAGTTGGGACCTTTCTGGGGTATATATTTAGACACAGAAGGGGCTCTCTCTCCCTATGGTGAAGGCATTACCAGAGGTGATGCTGACCTCAATGTTACGACCAAAAGGGGAGATCGTCTTCGGCTCACTTATCAATATCGGCCAGAGCAGACAAGAGATTTAGGGATAGAGCTGTTTGCAAAGCTCTTTCCCAAGTGGTCAATAGAGGCCTATAATATGCGTTCCTTTCAATATCATCAGAATATAGAAACACGTGTCTCTTTGCAATATCAATCTCAGTGTTGGGGAGTAAGATTTGCTTATACTGACCTTTATGCAGACAGAAAATTCATGATTATCTTTACCCTTACTGGTGTAGGTGAAATAAAGGGAATTACTTTTGGCGGCAGGTAAGATTTATATCGGCACAAGCGGTTATCATTATTCCCATTGGGAAAAAGGGGTATTTTATCCCTCTAATCTGCCTAAAAGCAAAAAGCTGGAATATTATATCCGCTTTTTTGATACGGTGGAATTAAATGTAACTTTTTATCGTTTGCCCCAAGAAAAAGCCTTTTTAAGCTGGTACAAGCGGACTCCAACTCATTTCCTCTTTGCTATCAAAGGTAGCCGTTTTATCACCCATATTAAAAGACTTAAAGAACCACATGAGTCCTTAACCCGTTTTTTTGATAGGGCGACAAAATTAAGAGAAAAATTAGGAGTGGTGCTTTGGCAAATGCCCCCTGCACATAAGAGCAATTTGGAAAGGCTGAGAAACTTCTGTGAGGCTTTAACCCCTTGGCTCCAATATCGGCATGCCTTTGAATTTCGCCATCCTTCTTGGTTTAATCCTGAAATTTATCAACTTGTAAAGTCATTTAACATGAGTGTGTGTCATGTAGATTGGCCTGGTTTAAAGGTAGAAGTCCCAACAGATTTTTCTTTTATCTACCTCAGACGCCATGGTCCGCCAGAAGAAAGGCTCTATACAGGCTGTTATTCACCAAAAGATATTCAAAGGGATGCAGACTTTGTTAAAAAACAAGCTGAACAGGGTAAAGATGTTTTTGTTTATTTCAATAATGATGCCTTTGGCCATGCGGTTAGAAATGCGCTAGCATTAAAAAAATTGGTTGGTCTTTAACTTTTATTTGCAGTATCCTTGACACATTTAGTCTATAAATGTTAATAAAAGTAGTAGAGATGTGTGAAAAATCGCCCCCGTAGCTCAGGAGGACAGAGCGAGGGATTCCTAATCCCTAGG